>JAPYTM010000055.1 GCA_029941825.1 Candidatus Nitrosopumilus sp. | reverse complement strand
TTTATAGAAAATAAGTACTTGATCATCAAATATTGCTTTACACTAATATTGAAATTTAATTATGAATTAATATGAAAATTTTAATCGACGAGATGGATGATGGATGGGATGAAAAACTCAAAGAATTGGGATTTGATGCGTATAGTGTTAAAAAATTACGTACTGATGGTCATAAACTAAGAACTGACTATTCTGTGATTAATTACGCTAAAGAAAATGAAATGATTTTAGTCACTCGTGATACTGAAAGCGGGCAGGCATGTCAGGAAAATGGGCTTCCTTATGTGTTGTTAGATAATAATGAAATTTTTAAAATTGTTTTAGATAAATTAGAAAAACTCTAGTTTACATTTCTTGAATTAAATTCTGATAATCTCAAGTTTGAAAGAACTTCATTTAGAAAATTCTCTTCTGGCTGATGTGCAACTATTTCCATTATTGATTGCCAACAATCATCTATTTTTCTATTCACTTGTGAAAACATTTTATCTTTTCTAAATGTTGGATACCCTGATAATAATCTCATAATGCCATCAGTTGCTTGCACAATGTGTATTATGTGAATAACTGCTCTTAATCTTTCTTGGAACGAAAATTTTTCTTCTTGAGATGTAGTTACAAAATGTGAGATTTCATCATAAATAATATTAATTTCTTTATAGATATTTTTGAGTTGGTTATTTACTGATTCATACAAATTAATTAATTCATATTCGATATGTGATCTACTGTGAATTTTTTTCTCTATTTCACCTGATTCTACTAATGCACTAATTTCTCTATACACAATTTTCTCTTTACCTACTTTTTTTATTACTCTTTTAGCAAGCTCAGTTCCACGAATTTTTCCATTCTCATTGAGAATTCTAATAATTTCTGTTTTAATAATTTCTGAATTTTTATCCATAATGATTTCTCCTATAATTTAAGATTGATATTTTTCAATTACTGTTTTTTCATCTGCGCCATTAATCTCTATTACTAATTTTTCTAAGATCGTTATTCCTTTTTTTATTGGTTCTTTTACTATATTTTTATGCTCTAATTTTTGCTTTAACACTATTTTTTCATTATTTACGAAACTCAACAAACTAACATTTGGACCCATGTTGAGATTGATGAAAAAATCAATATATTCTGAGGCTGATTGTATGCCCATAAATCTACTTTTTTGTACTAGTATTTGTTTGAAACACCTAGAAATTAGGATTATTTTCAATTTTTAAGACTGGCAATGCGACATGTGAGATCATCTTATCACTAAATTAAAAAATTTATTTTGTAGGATTTATTTTACAACTACCATCTTCATTTCTTAATTTTTTTGCCATTATGTACGGAGTTACAAGTAACACTGGAATGGATATTGCAATGAATAGAGTTTGCATTTGTGTTAATGCAATTGATAATGCTATTCCACTTGCAGTTCCAATAAAAATTGACATGAATGTTCCTGCACAAGTTGGACATGCGATGAATAGGCCTGTTGCTGCACCAATTGAACTTAATCCTCTTCCTTTCTTTGAAATTGTGTATGCACTAATTGCAATTGAAGTGTTTAACCCAACTAAATATGAAACAATTACTTGTAATACTAAATTAACTGGAATTATCTGTAAACCTATGTTATCTGTCATGTACACTATAATTTTTGGCATGTATCCTAGTTCTCCACAACATGGAGCAATGAATCCTGAAGGAATTTCTGCACCATAATGATATGAAAAACTAACTTCTGGTTGGTACACTAGTGTACCTGATACTAGTGAAAAAAATATTCCATACGCTATAAACGTGGCAACAAAAATTTTTCGTGCTTTTGAATTCCATGTAGTTAATGCAATTATTGTTGAGAGATCTTTTCCATTCCCTTCCACTTTTCCTTTATGATATCTATACATGCCAATAGCTATTATTCCAAATGATGCTACAAGTGTAATGTAAAATCCATAAGCAATTCTTTGTATGGAATCAATTGCATCTGGTGTAAGTACTTCTGGATTTTGATATCTAGAATAAATTAAAAATAAAAATACAATTATCGAAAATCCTAAAATTATCATTTTTTTTCCTTTATTGATATTTTTGGATGCTGGGGTTTTCATGATTTTAATTTTTTTCCTGTAAAATTAAATCCTATCCTAACTGAGTTTGGGAATAAAGATGTAGATGATTGCAATTATTTCTAATCTGCCAAATATCATTAAAAATCCTAAAACAACTTTTGTTGCAGGATCTGTATCAAAATCAATCACCCCTGCTGATAGTCCGCCTGTAGTAATTACTCCTACAGCCTCAAAGAATGCAACTTGGTATGGTACATCTTCTATTTCTGCAAGATGTGCCCCTGTAATTGCTGCGATTGTTGGAAATAATGCAAGAATGATTAATGTTGATACGACTTCTTTTTTTGCCTGCTTTGGTAGTTTTGCTCTTTTTACTTTGCTAAAAAGTGATATGGCATTTTTCAAATGGAACAGTCTAAATATTTTCAAACCGCCTGCAGTTGAAAATCCACATCCTCCAATAAACATCAAAACAATCAAAATGGTATGAGCTCCGCCATTTAGTCCTGCAAGACTTTGTTGTTGAAGTCCTGCAGTAGTACTAGCTGAAATTGAATAAAATGCACTCTGTAATGGTTCTAGCCCACTAATTGCTATAAACAAAATAGTCGCACTACCCAAAATTGTAAAATATGCTAAAACCTCTTTTCCTAATTTTGGTGATAGGAATTTTTTTCTGACAAATGCATAATGGAATGTAAATGGTAGTGCACCTAGTATCATTGCTCCCATCAAAATTACACGTTCTTGCCAAACTAATTCATCAAGAATTGTAGAATTTGGTGTGAACCCTCCTGTCGATATAGTACTCATCGCTAATGAAAAATCATCTAATATGTGGTCACTTTCACCAATGAAATACAATAGCATTGCAACAATTACGATGTAAATTACAAAAATGACTGTGATAGTTAAAAATAATTCTTTCATGTGGAGAGTTCTTCCTGAAATGAATCCTCTCATGGATTGTAATTTTGATTCAGGATAAAACGCTGTAATTACAAGATAGATGAAACTCATTCCCCCTACGAGTTGTGTATAGCTACGAAAGAATGTGAAACTTTGAGGAAGTTTTTCTGGTTCATCAAATAATGATATCCCACCTGTTGTAAATCCTGCAGCACTAGAAAAGAATGCATTCCCAAATAATTCTACTGGACTTTCATCACTCGGTAAAACATACAGATATGGAATGGCGCCAAATAATGATAGTAAGAATAGGCTCAAAAATACCAGAATTGATGCCTGCTGTAAATTAAGACTGGATTTTTCTCCATACGAATTCAAGAAAAATCCTGTTACTAGTAACAATACAGTTGTGAGATAAATTCCAGTTGCAGTGGTAGTGTCTTCTAAAACTGTTGCAACAATAGCTGGTACAAGTAATAATGCTCCTGCAAATTGTAATACAAATCCTAAATTACCTAAAATTGCTTTTACTGGTGGACTCAAAAGCCGAGGTTGAGTTGCAGTGGCATTTCTTATGACGTTTGCAATAGTTGCTTGAAAAATAATTCCCATTACTTGATTTTTATTTGATAAGACTGGTAATTTTCTGATATTATTATCTCTCATTTTGTGTAGTGCATCTTGTAATGTTGCTTTTTCATTAATTGTGATGAGTGGTGTACTCATGACTTCTTTTAGCGTTGTAGCTTCAGCATAAACTGTAGCATCACTAACTTTACTTAGAATATCTTCATCTGTTACAATCCCAATTGGAAAATTATTTTTATCTGTAACAATAATGTCATCTGTTTCATAATGTTGCAACATTCTTGCTGCTTCTCTAGTTTGTGTTTTCATACTAAGAATTAACACATCTTTTTGCATGTATTTTGTCACATACTTGTTTAGAACATATGATACTGCTCTTTCAGGATTTGTCGACACTAAGCTACCCATAGTTTATGATTTTAAATAATTTGGGGTCATGCATTAGATTTGATCGTTAAGAAATAACCAATCTTTGAATTTTTTATAATTTGATCTCATAATTTTGCTATCTTTATAAGCACTGAGTAGGAAGTTTA
This sequence comes from Candidatus Nitrosopumilus sp., assembly GCA_029941825.1. Lineage (GTDB taxonomy): Archaea > Thermoproteota > Nitrososphaeria > Nitrososphaerales > Nitrosopumilaceae > Nitrosopumilus. The sequence goes on along the minus strand of JAPYTM010000055.1, from coordinate 1,909 downwards.
TGCGTAATATCATGGATATTGATCAAGCACAAGAGCCTGATTATGACTCTGTAAAAATTGATTATGTTGGATTCGTTGATCCTTATGCTGTTGAAGGTATGGTTGTTCTAAAAGCCGATAATGGAAAAGAGTTCCACATGAGAGCATTTTCTGGTGAAGTTGCAAGGCATATCTCAAGTTTTGGTGAAACTGAGGGTGAATCTGCACCATCTATCTATAAAATGATTGAAGAAATTTGTGAGGAAAATGAATTGATCCTAGTTAAAGTAAAAATCTATGAGAGTGGTGAGATATTAAGGGCAAATCTGTATTTCACAGGTAAAAAAGATCTTGTATTGAAAAATTATAGGGCATCTGATGCTATGGCATTAGGGGCGTTTTACAATATTCCAATTCTTGTAAGAAAGAATCTACTAAAAGAAAGTGTGGAAGCATAGATTTAGAATATTTGAATTTATTTTAATTGAAATTTAATTGTGATTACTTTTCTATATCAAAAAACCCCTCTGGAAAAATTTTCTTTATTTTATCTAATTCTGTTTGATACTTTTTAATTTTCAACTTTGTTTCCGTAGTTTCATTTTCTTTTTTCAACTCTTCAATTTTTTTAAATAATGTACTATACATTATTGAATATTCTGGAAATCCTTTAGGCAGGTTGTTCATTTGATATGTTAAATATCCACTGTATTAATACACATTATGAAAATCATTCTTTTGTCATTTCTTTTATTTCTGATGGGAATTGGAACTGTGTTTGCAGAACCTATGGATACACAAATTGTATCTGAAAAAAAATTTCATGTTGTAGGCGAACAAATAATGATTGTATCTGATATTACAAACAGTCAAGATACTCAACAAAATTTTGCATATTTTACTCAGGTAACAAATGATGATGGTGTTGTAGTTTCACTGTCTTGGTTAACTGGATCATTGTCTCCGCGACAGTCTTTTTCACCTGCCCAATCTTGGTTGCCTACTGAATCAGGTTTGTATATAATTCAAATTTTTGTATGGGAAAGCATCGATAATCCCGAAGCACTATCCCCTCCACTTTCTATGGTGGTAAATGTCCATGAAAGACAATTATAATTTCGATGCTTCATAATTCGGCAAACTCATCAACAATCAGTTATAGCTTAGTTTTTTTGATTAATCATCAGCAATCATAATTCTAAATTCAGTGGTATATTATTATTCTATTTTACAAATCAGAACCTTTTTGATATGATTCTATATCTTTGCAGTATGGTGAATTTTGAGAAAATTTACAAAAAAACTGCGATTCAAATAGTTCAAAGATGTCATGGAGCAATTAAAATCACAAAACATGGAAAAATTCTTGAAGTATACGATACTAGACGTCATATTTGGAGTGATGGTCTTGCAGGGCTCATCATAAAAGAAGAGTGTAGGAAAGTAAATCTTAAGGATTGGGAAATTTCTAGATACGTTAGACCTTGTATAATTGCAATACTTTTAGAAGATAAACAAGGATTACTATCAACACGACAACCTCCAGATAACAAAGAAGCCCGAACTAAAAAGAGAGTATCAAAATATCAACACTCAAAACCTCCTGAAAAGAAAACAACAAAGAAAAAATCCTACACTAAAAAATAATCTAATGTAGATGTCTTACCTTGCGTGTCTGAAATTATGTAATTCAATAATTACTGGAAAAACCTGATGACTAGTATGTTACTTTTCTAATCAAATGTGGTTCTTTTAGCATTATTGTGTCACCTTTCATTGATGATAATTCTACTTTTCTAAGATTCTGATTTGTAATTACTATTAATGCCTCACAGCGAGAACATAGAATCGTTTTACCGTTAGATCTCTCTTCTCTAATGTTTGGCTGTTCTAACCTATCTTCTTTTGTACAAGTAGGACATAGTTTGGG
>JAPYTM010000054.1 GCA_029941825.1 Candidatus Nitrosopumilus sp. | reverse complement strand
CATTATCAACAGTTCCATGAGATGCAGCAACGTAAGGATTTTCAAATTTTTGTGCAAATTCATCTATGAGTTCTTGTTTAAGAGATTCAGGGTCATCTGAAGCGGCAAGATCTTTTCTATTTATAATTTTTACAGCTGCTTCTGCACCTAATACAGCACATCTAGCAGTTGGCCATGCATAGTTTACATCAGTTCTAAGATTTTTACTTCCCATTGCAATGTATGCGCCACCATATGCTTTACCAATAACTAAAGTAATTCTTGGAACAGTTGCTTCACAAAATGCATAGAGTAGTTTACTACCATGTCTAATGATACCATTATGTTCTTGATTAGAACCAGGCATGTAACCAGGAGTATCAACTAAAGTGATTAAAGATATGTTAAACGCATCACAAAATCTGATAAAACGTGCAGCCTTGTTTGAGGAATCAATATCTAATGCGCCTGCAAGATGCATGGGGTTATTTGCCACAAATCCTGCAACTCTACCATTCATTCTTCCAAAACCTACTATCACGTTTGGTGCAAATAATTCATGTACTTCAAAAAATTCATGATCATCAACTATTGAGTTAATGATATCTTTCATATCATATGGTTGTAAAGGGTTTTCTGGAATTATGTTAATCAGGTTATGATCCATTCTGTTTGGATCATCATCAGTTGTAATTTTTGGTGGTGCTTCAGTGTTATTTTGAGGTAAATATGAAATTAATTTTTTGATGTAATCCATGCATTCGTATTCATTTTGTGCAACAAAATGTGAAACACCACTTTTTGAACTATGTGTCATTGCTCCACCAAGATCATCAAATGAAATTTCTTCACCCAATACAGTCTTGACTACATCAGGTCCTGTAACAAACATCGTTCCTACCTTCTCAACCATAATAACAAAATCAGTCATTGCAGGGGAATACACAGAACCACCTGCAGAAGGGCCAATACTTGCAGTAATTTGTGGAATCACTCCAGAAGCCAATTGATTATGATAAAAAATATCTGCAAATCCATCAAGACTCACAATACCTTCTTGAATTCTAGCACCTCCAGAATCCATAATTCCGATAATTGGGCATCCAGTTTTAACTGCATGATCCATTAGTTTACAGATTTTTTTTGCTCCCATCTGACTTAGTGTACCACCAAGTATAGTGAAATCATAAGCAAAGAGGAAGATTTGTCGGCCATTTACATTTCCATATCCACCAATTACACCATCTGTAAAGAATTTTTTTTTCTGCATATCATATTCATGATAATGATGTGTGGCTAATGGATCTATTTCAGTAAAAGTACCTTCATCAAGTAAAAGATCAATTCGTTCACGAGCAGTTAATTTGCCTTTACCATGTTGAGCCTTAATTCTATCTTGGCCTCCTCCTTGTAATGCTATGTTAATTTTTTTAGTATACCCTTCAATCTTTTCAGAATGCATAATAGTGATCTGAAGAAAGGGGGTTTCCTATATTAATTTAATTTGATAATAAGAATATTGTAAAAGATTTACAAAAACTCAAGGATCATTGTTTTTTTTTTGAAATTCATGAGTTTAGTATTGTAAATTGCTTTTTTGTGGATTTCAGATAAGAACTAAAAGCATCGTTTACCTCACTGCATTTTTTACACATACATAATTGAGAGACATTTGAAATATCACAGATATCTTGAAATTCACATTGGGGGCAACCAGCAGGACCTTTACACACAACACATTGTAATTCATTTATTTGAGCACATTTTTCATGTTTTACACCCAACCCTTTTGCCCATAATCCAATTTCATTAACTTCAATTTTTTCATTACAAATTATACATGTACCAGGAAATTTCATAGGGATTTTTCTCCAACTCATTATATTAGTTCAATTTCCTTTTCAATAATATCACCAAAAGTTTCTTCTATGTCCAATTCAAGAGTTTTATTTTTTATACAAAATAAAACATAGGGTAAACAAAATGTTACAAAGGCACTAGAAGACAAATGTAATTTTTTTGCCATTACAGAAGACATCGATTTAATTTTTGCACCATCCCAACGTATTCTATTTAGTAGAGGCCATGAAAGATTGTATTGACTATATCTTATTCGATCATCATTTTGATATAATTTAACTAAAATATCATTAAGATATCGTAAAAGTCTCCAATTTTGTGTTTTCATTATTTTTCCATAAAGCATATCAGCATCAGAAATAATTTCTAAATATTTTGCAAGTGTGGAATTATCTAATTCGCTTGTAATAATACTAGAATAAAATGCATTAATTTTTTGTCTAGGATCAATTTGTATTGAATATAAAACACTTCTTGCTTCTTCAATAGAATTTGCTTTAAAGAATGCATTAACGCCATCTTCAACATTAATACTTTCAAAAGACGTTTCAGTTTGTGGATTAAATCCAGTTACAAAAGATTGTGTAAGGTTAATCATTGAACGAATATCTCCACGAGATTTATCAATTACTTTGATTAAAGATCCAGGACTTAGTTTTGTACCTTCTTTTTTTAAAATATTTTCAAGATAAACTCTCAATAAACGTGGAGGAATTTTTTTGAATGTGATTGTTTTAACTACTTTTTTGATATTTTTCATTTTATCTAAGGAATTATTATTTGCAGCAAGAATAATTGGTACTGTAGGTTCTTTTAAAATATCAACAAGAGCTGCTGCTCCACCATAATCACCACGACCATGAATTCCATCTACCTCATCCACAAAAATCATAGGAGTTCCTAAAACGCTTACATTTCCTAAAACAGGCGTAAGAATTTCATTAATTCGAGATTTACTTCTAACATCACTGGCATTTAATCCAATCATGTCATAACCAAATTGTTTAGCTACAAGATAAGATATAGTAGTTTTTCCAATACCTGGAGGACCAACTAGTAAGAGAGGTTTTGTTCCTTTTTTCCATTTTGCAAACCATTCCAAGATAGCAGCACGAGATTCTTCATTTCCTATCATGTCAGAAATTATCTGAGGTCGATATTTTTCAGACCACATCAATTTTATCGCTTTGGAAGTTTAGATTCGAACTCAGACCATCTATTGGCTTTTTGTAATTTATTGTACCAATAATGATTGTAATGTTCTACAGTCAAAAATAAAAATTCTAAAAATTCTTTATGAGAAAATCCTTCGGGTAATAATTCCAAAGTGAGTCGAGCATCTTGCAAATACAAGTTACTTTTTTCCAAAGTAATTTCAAATCCTTTTCGTACATCATTTGCTAACAATGAATAATAGAGTGGCCAAGAAGGTATTTTTACAAATCCATTTTTGATAGAGTCTTCAATTTCATTTCCACAGCCAACACCTTCAGAAGCTCCAGCCATACCCAAATAGAAAATCTCCCCTAAGGGTTGTTCTGCTAAAGCCATGTTTCTACCAGCAGTTCCCATTACTGCACGATATTTTTTGTATGACAATATCATTTCTTCTTCAGTAATTGTAGTTGGTTTTGATTTTAATTTCTCATCAAGGTATTGTCCTATTCTTGCATCCTTGAATCCTTCTTCAAATGCTTTTAGAACATGTTCGCCCCCTTTTGAAATTTTACTTCTAGCTAATTTCAAAATGTAAGGATTCATTAATTTATAATCATCAAGAAATTCTAAATCTTCATCTTTATCCACAATTCTATCCATAGGTTCACTAAGATCAATAGCCAAAATATGCCCCTCAACAATATCTTGTTTTAATTGAGGGTCATGTCTTCCAGAATATTCTGCTGCACCATCAAATAATGCGTTAAAAACAGGAAAAGTCATTTTTACAAAATTTGAATTCAAAATTCGAAGTACCCTATCTTTTAGTACATCAAGGTTTTCTAATTTTGATTTTATAGGCTCAATTTCAGAAGCATTTAGTATTATTTCAGTTGAACCAACTTCATTACCAAATTCTTGTTGAGTTGAATTTGGATTAGTATCAGATTTTATTTCATTAAGAAGACCTTGTGTAAATCTTTCTGCAAAATTTGGAAATTCGTTTTCTGTTTCTTCTTTATACTTGTTAAATAATTTGAAACCTTTTGATTTGAACAAAGCTTGTTTCAATATTTGTTTTCCAGGTTTTGTACTCATCAAAGATTCTTTACTTACAATAGATTGATCTTTACCACTCACAAACGTAAATTTCTTTATTGTTATTTATGCTTTCAAAACAAATTTTTACGTCACTTAAATTACGAATTATCTAAATTGGTATTATGGAAGTAATAGAAATTCTACGTGAAGCATCAAAAAGGATTTATGAAAATGTAAAAGATCTTGCAGGTACTGAACATGCAGCAGGTGATTTTGGAATAGGGGCAGGTGGAGATATTTCACGAAATATAGACATTGTTGCTGAAAAAACAGTTTTAGATTATCTTAAAGAAATTAATTTTGAATGTATTGTTTTAGGTGAAGAATGTGGAAGAGTAGAATTATCTAATAATTCTAAAGGGTATATCATCATGGATGCAATTGACGGTTCTGCAAATGCAGTACGTGGTGTTCCTTTTTTTTGTAGTTCATTGGCATTTGCAACTGAGAATAAACTTAGTTCAATTACAGATGGAGTAATCACAAATCTATCAAATGGTGAAATGTATTGGGCTTCAAAAAATAAGGGTTCATTTTTTAATGATAAACAAATTAAAGTTCACAATAAAGAGCCAATCTACAAAATAGTTGGCATTAACATATCAGGTGCATCAGCAGATTTGATGAAAAGATTACATCCAATATTTGAAAATAATAATCATACAAGACATTTTGGTGCTAATGCACTAGAAATGGCGTTATTTGCAAGAGGATTAATGGATATTTTTATTGATTTAAGGGATAAAATTAGAATTCAAGATATTGCTGCAGGATATCTAATTGTAAAAGAAGCTGGGGGGTTATTGTTAGATGCAAATTTGAATCTATTAGATGCTGATCTGAGTTATGAAACAAGAGTTTCTTTTATTGCTGCTGCAAATCAAAAAATTCTTGATGAAATAATGTCTCAGATTAATGAATAATTAAAAACTGAAAAAAATTAAATTTTAAAGCAATTGTACAATTTTAATCATAATTTAGAACAATAATCAAATTTTTTTGAAGTAGTTCACAAGAGAAATATATTTATCCAAAGTCACGAAAAAGTCTTTTGTATGGTAACTGAGATGAAGGCAAAAGTTGTCTATAGAGAGATGTTAAAAGAAGATCTTGTAATCATACGGTTAGTTCCAGAAAAAGGAATGCCTCAATACAAAACGGGTCAATTTTTAACAATTGGTCTTCCAATACCTTCAGAAAAAAAGATAGTTAGAAGAGCATACTCAATTGCATCCCATGCAGAAAATAGAGATTATTTTGAATTTGTAATTAGATGGGTAAGAAAACCACTTCCAGGTAGAGTTACAACTGAATTATTTTATCTGAGTGTTGGAGATGAAGTATCTCTTGGTGATCCTACAGGAGCTGCATTACTAATTAGTGATAAATTACCTAATGGTCAAAAAGATAACAGACGAGTAATTTGTGTTGGTGGCGGTACAGGATTAGCACCATTTATTGCATTTGCAAAGCATTTCCATGACACTAATGATAAAAGAGAAGTAATTGTTTTACATGGAGCAAGTTACGTTGATGAATTAAGCTATAAACGACTATTAACAGACTTAGAAATTGAAAGTGAAAGTAGAGGTAGAGATCAATGGAATTTTAAATATAGAGCAGCAATTAGTAGGCCAAAAGAATTCTTTAACAGAACTTGGAATGGGCACGTAGGTAGAGTAGAATCATTCTTCAAGGCAGATAAAAAAACGGGATTATCACCAATAGATGAGATGGTAGGTGAAGAAATTACTCCAGATAATACAATCGTATACATTTGTGGATATCAAGGTACTATAGACGGGGTAATCGAATCTTTGGATTCAAGAGGTTTTGTTACTGAACATGAAAAGAAACCAGATGGTAGTTTTGGAATTAAATTTGAATCCTATGGATAAAAATAATTTTCAA
>JAPYTM010000053.1 GCA_029941825.1 Candidatus Nitrosopumilus sp. | reverse complement strand
AGGTAGTTCGAGATGAAAAACTCAAATCTCTATACATTTGTGATTTGGGATTAAGTAAAAAAACTCAAGATGAGTTTATAGATATTTTAACAACTCTTAGAAAAAATAAGGTTACAATTACTTACATTGATCATCATGATATTGATCCTAATGTTGTAAAAGCACTGGAGAAAATTAAAGTCAAGGTAATTCATGATGTTAATGAATGTACTACTGTACAAGTTTACAACGCATTCAAATCAAAATTAAATGATCATGCTTCATTTGTTGCAACATGTGCTGCAATCACTGATTATATGGAAGATCGTCCATTGGGTTCAAAATTACTTCAAATGTATGATCGACAATTTGCATTAATTAGTGCTACAACTCTTACTTACAATATAGTTGGTCGTCAAAGAGAACCTGACTATTTGTTGTATTTGGTTGAGGAATTATCTGAATCTAAATTCCCACATGATATTCCAAACACTTTTGAATTTGCTCAAATTCAAGTGGAAAAATTGTCTCAAATGATTGCTAAAGTAAAGAAAGGAATGAAAACTATGAAAAATCTTGGTTATATGGAAATTTTAGATGCTGGAGCAAGTGGTGCTGTGAATTTTGTGATGGGTTTATCTGGAAAAGATGTTGGTGTTGCATACAAAGAACGAGTTGATCATGGCATTTATGCTGTTTCAGTACGAGGTTCAAAAAATTGTAAAGTCCATTTGGGTAAAATTGTAAATATTTTAGCTACTGATCTTGGAGGTTCTGGTGGTGGACATGATAAAGCATGTGGTGCAGTTGTTCCAAAACCAAAAATCAAAAAATTCATTACAGAATTAAATAAAAAAATTAAATAATCACTGAAGTTATTTTTTTGATTAATAAATTAATTTACTATTTCTACTATTGCATCAATTTCAGTCATTGAGCCTAATGGTAAACTTGTAACCCCAACTGCAATTCTAGAATGTTTTCCTTTTTCACCAAATATTTCAAAAATCAAATCTGATGCTGCATTGATTACTTTGGGATGTTGTGTAAACTCTTGAGATGAATTTACAAACCCTGACAATCTCACGATTCTGAAAATTTTATCCAAATCTCCTGTCTCTCTTTTGATCTGTGCTAAAATGTTAATCGCACACATTCTGGCTGATTTTTGAGCTTCCTCCAAGTTATCATCTGAAACTTTACCTGTAAATACAACTTTACCGTCCTCCATGGGAATTTGTCCTGAAATGAATAGTAAATTTCCAGTTCTTATTACTGGCACATATGATCCGGCAGGAGTTGGAGGTTTTGGGAGTATTATCCCTAATTCTTCTAGTCTTTCTTCAATCAAGATATTTTTGTCTATTTTTAACTGATTTTAATTTTTACTTATCTTGATGTGGATTTTTTCACCTTTGTTGGAATTGTTTTGATACACTGTTCTTGTTTTGTAACCTTGTTTTTGTAAACATCCATCCAAAATTGAAACCCAAGGTAGTGAATGTCCACTGTTTAGTTTTGATTCAACTGTGATATTTTTTGTGTTTGCCTCAAAATTCACGTGCCCTGAACATGTAATTTGCATCACTGCATCTAACATTTCTATAATGTCATCAAGTGATTTTGTTTTTAACGAAATTCCATTTTTTTCTAATAATTTGAGCATGTCAAATTCTGGTTTTTTTGATACCATTGTGGAATTTAAAATATGTCTCAATCCTGTTTCATTAGTTGTTTTGATAATTTTGTAAATCTCTTGTGCTTCTATTTTTGTCATGTCTGCAAGAGCTCTTGTTTTAATTGCATTTTTCCATATGCTTGAAAATATTTTTTCTTGATTAACTCCAAGAATGTCAGTTGATGAAAAAATTGCCCCTTTCCCATTGTTGTTATTTATCATTAGTACTTCTGTTTCATCAAAAATGAAACAATTTTGTATAATTTCTGATGCTCTAATTTCGATTCCATCTGGAATCACTCTAAATATTTCAGAACAAATTTGAGTTGGAACAATTAGTATTTTGACATCCAAATTTCTACGTAATACTGATAAAAATTGTTCTTTACATTCAGCCAATAATCCAAAACCCCATTGGTCTGTCATAATTTTAATTGATGATTTTGAACCTTCAATCATAATTTGTAATTGTGCTAAAACATTGTTTGCACTAAGATGAAAATATCTTTTTTCCTCTGATCCTCTGGATTTTCTACTTTCCTCACTTGCCTTCTTTAAATTTGAAATCAATGAATTCATGGCATTTACTTTGTTGATTTGTTCATGAATTATTCCATCAAATGCATCTTCGGGTGCAATGGCAGTACACATTATTGGCTTACTCTTTGAGATTATTACCAGTTTTTTATTTTCTAATTTTAACAAAGTTGGGTAAACTTTTGTTCTTGGAATTTCTGAATAATATGCTAATTCACTTGCAGATACTGTCCCTTTAGCGATTAACGATACGTATGCTTGTGCCTCATACTTGCTTAACCCAAATTCCTCTAAACTGACTGTCAATGCATGCTCATTTACCATGATTTCAATTGATTTGTTATTAGGTAAAATTGAGAGCTAAATTCCTTTACACAAACGCTCAAAAAAAATCAAAATTGTATCTACAGCTGGGTGTAACTGTGGTTACTAAATTAATTGTTACATTGTCCTCAAATACAAAATTTTGATCAACAATATTGTATGTTAGTAAAATGCAGTGTTGATACATTTGAGTATGAAAATACATCTAATTCAGTTTCCCTTGTTCCAAGATTGGAATATTCTATCAATTTATTGAATGATATTATTGATATCCTCAAGATAAAAAGACATACTTTGAAAAAATCAAATAAAGACTTGGTTTCTGATTTTAATGATGCTGATGATATTTTTCTTAAAGCAATTGAATTGGAGAGAATTATAGTATTTTCTTTAGAAATTCTTTTTCAAATACAAAAACGAATTGGATGTATATCTAGCGTATATAATATTCCTGAACTCCTCCCTTCTGCAATACCTCTGATTAGAATAACTAGTGCACAATTATTTGAAATTATTCCTCATTGTAGCCAGAAATTATCTGAATTGTCTGTTCATTTGGGAAGTATTGTGTTAGATTCAGCTGTACTCACAAAAGCAAGATTTGATTTTAGTCAATCAAATGAAGAATCTTCAATCTTACTTGATGAAGTAAAATTGATGGTGAACTCTAAAATTAATAAGCAGTACCCTAATCTTGATTTTTTTAAATTATGCAATACTTGACACTGTTAAATTCTAACCGTATATTTTCAAAAGATATTGTTCGTATTAGAACAATTTCCTCAAAAATCGATAAAAAATTATCTGAGTTTAATCTCACTGATGAAGACAAAATCGATAAACTCTCTTTAGATGAATTACAAGATTTAGATAAAATTGTTGGGATTGCTGATTTTATGTTGTATAAATATGCAGATAAAAAAGACATGTCTTCAATTTTAAAGCACTTTACATCTATAATTTCTAATACTGCTAATTCTATAGAGAATTTAGATGATGAAATTTCTGAACTAATTATTTCAGCTGAAGATTCTATAAACAAAGTAAAAAACATGCATACTCACATCTCTGAGAAATCTGATTTTAAAGAACAATATCATGATGGACCTGATTATACTAAATACGAAACAAGTGCAATTAATTTAACCAATTTTACTACAGAGATTAACCCCCTAGAATACCAACAAAATCCAAAAGGACACACTACAAGGTAATTTGGATGAGTTTAGCCCCACAAGAATTAGAAAACACTGCAAGCAAGTATGCCTCTGAAGCTATCAAATTTGATTCCCAAGGTGCACGTGGAATGGCAATTACTCACTATCAACATGCTATTGATGCACTTGTAAAATTATTACAACTATACCCAACTAGCAAACTTAATCAAATTTACAAAGATAGATGTACATCGTACCATAATCGAATAAACGCATTACAACAGGCTCATGGCGTAGAGCCTGCAGTTGATCCAAAAGCATCCTCTTCAGAACAAAAAGCATCTGTAAAGAGACAAGAATCAGAAAATGACTTTGAAGATCTTATTATGAAAGAAAAACCTGATGTTACTTGGAGCCAAGTAATTGGTTTAGAAGATGCTAAAAGTGCATTACGTGAATCAATTATTTATCCTACAAAAAGACCTGATCTATTCCCTCTTGGTTGGCCCAAAGGCATGTTACTTTATGGGCCTCCTGGTACTGGTAAAACTATGCTTGCAGCTGCTACTGCAAATGAAATGGATGGTTATTTCATTAATGTTGATGCATCATCGATGATGAGCAAATGGTTGGGTGAAGCAGAAAAGAATGTTTCAAAATTATTTGCTATGGCAAGAAAATATGCTGAAAAAGAAGGAAAACCTGTTATTTTGTTTGTAGATGAAGTTGATTCCTTATTGGGGTCTAGAAGTAGTGAAGTTGGTGGAGAAGTACGAACTAAAAATCAATTTTTAACTGAAATGGATGGTGTAAATGGCAAAGGAAAAGATTTGATGCTTTATGTAATTGGTGCAACAAACAAACCTTGGAGTCTTGATTGGCCTTTCCTCAGACGATTCCAAAAAAGAATTTATGTATCACTTCCATCATTAGAAGCTCGAACAAGTCTATTTGAACAATATACTGCACCTCTAAGAAAAGATTACAAAGTAAATACTGTAAATTTAGCAAAATTATTTGACGGATATAGTGCAAGTGATATTAAAGATATTTGTCAAGCTGCCCAAATCAAAACTGTTCATGAAATTTTTGAATCCCCTGACTATCATGAACCAATTGAAGGTGAGGAACCAATTCAACCAAGAGAACTAACTACAATGGATTTCAAAGATATTATGACAAGAAGAAAACCCAGTGTTTCTCTTGAAATGATTCGTGCTTATCATAAATGGAGTGAAGAGTTTAAAGCTCTCTGAACATTAAATTTTTTACTGCGATCAATATTTTTTCATTTTCATTTCACACAAAACTTAAATTCATATTAATTCGGACTTTACGAGGGTTACAATTACTACAAAGAAATCAAGCCACGCAAAAAAATTTGGAAAACTAATTTTTGATGATGGTACTGTTCTTGACGGTCAAGGATTTGGTTTTTCTACAACTATTTTTGGCGAAATTGTCTTTAACACTGGAATGGTTGGATACACTGAAGCATTAACTGATCCGTCATATAATGGCCAAATTCTTACTTTGACTTATCCCTTAGTTGGAAATTATGGTGTGCCTGATCCTTTGATTAAGGATAATGATGGTATTCCAAATTTTTTTGAATCTGATAAAATCCAAATTCGCGGATTAGTGGTTCATGAATTGTCATTAACTGCAAGTCATTGGAATCTTTCAATGACTCTTGATGAATGGATGAATAATGAAAAAGTGCCTGGAATTTCTGGACTTGACACTCGTGAATTAACCAAAAAACTTCGAACAGGTGGTGTTATGATGGCCGCACTTGTAGTTTCTGATTCTGAGATTAACGTAGAAAAAATCAAAACAGAACTTGCATCCTCAACTCACTATGATTCAGAACAATTCATGGATGTTGTATCTACAAAACAAGAACAAATTTTTGGTCATGATGATAAATCTGTTGTAATAATTGATACTGGTGCAAAAAACGCAATTTTACGAAATATTAGAGAAATTGGTTATACCGCAATATTGGTGCCATGGGATACATCATATGATAAAATAATGTCTTATCATCCTAAAGGTGTTGTACTTAGCAGTGGCCCTGGTGATCCAAAAAAATGTCTTGCTACAATTGACACTGCAAAAAAATTGATTAAAAATAATATCCCTACATTGGGTATTTGTTTGGGTGCACAAATTATTGGTATTGCTGGAAATACTGAAACATACAAACTAAAGTATGGACATCGAGGACAAAACAAACCTTGTGTTAATGTAGAAAATAATCAAGTGTATGTTACTAGCCAGAATCATGGATATGGAATAATTCCAGAGTCTCTTGAAAAATCTGATTTTAATTTATGGTTTACAAATGCAGATGA
>JAPYTM010000052.1:2872-6067 GCA_029941825.1 Candidatus Nitrosopumilus sp. | reverse complement strand
TCAAACATGATGGAAAATGTGGCATCTATACAAAGTAAAAGTATGGACACTATGTTTTCTATTGGCCAAATGCTTCCTTCATTCTTGAATTGGGGTGCTTACAAAACTACCATTAGCAGTAATGGCAGAATTTCAATTCCTGAGGCAGAACGTAATGCACTTGGTTTAGGAGATGGTGACTTGATTCAAGTCATTATCCTCCCAATAGCAAAAAAATCAAAAAATAAGGAGGTGAAACAATGAGTAAAAACGAAACAACAAGAAATTCTAAAGATGTATTTTCAGTATGTCAAGAAAATGCAGACAAATTGTTTAACGGTATTAAACAATCAGTACCACGGTATCATCAATCAATTACTAATGTACAGCAAGAATACTTACAAGCATATGAAAATGTAATAGATTCAACTATTACACTACAGAAAGAATATGTAAAGAATACAGGTATTACATCTAACATTCCAGAGACAACTCTTAAAGTAATTCATGACACCACCGAAGAATTTGTCAAGGCAACTTCTATACAAAATCAAATAACCCTTGCAACTATCGATGCAACACAACAAAATATCAAAACATTCAACGATAATGCAAAATCATTTGCTGACTTGAACAAAAATATCCTACAATCTTGGATTTCAGCATTCACCCCAAAGAATTAGTAGTGTAACATCTATTTTTTAATTTTTCTTTTTTATTTTATGATCTTTCAGCTAACCATTTTCCTAATTCAGGTAACACTTTTTTTTGTGACAGTGAACTAGCAATCATTCCAACATGTCCTGTGGGGTACATTCTTAATATTTTATCTTCACTTCCAACAGCGTAATGAAGTGGCATACTACATTCAGGTGATACTAGGTGGTCTCCTACTGCAATTTGTGTAAACATTGGCATATCAATTTTTTTCAAATCTATGTGTTGGCCTCCTACAAACATCTTATTTTGGATAAGTAAATTATCTTGATAAATATCCTTTATCCATTGTTTGAACAATTCTCCTGGAATTGGTGGTGTATCTCCTAACCATTTTTCCACTCTTAAGAAATTATCTACATATTTCTTGTTTTCAATATTTTTGAAAAATTTAACATATTTTTCAATGCCTTGCTCAAACGGTTTTAAAACTGAAAAGCAATAATACATGAATTCTGGAGGCATGTTTCCAATGGTATCTACCATTTTTTCAACATCCATATGTTTTGCAAGATTGCTAATCACTGTGGTATCTCGCCACCCATCAATAACTGGGGCTGTTGCAATATAGTTTTTTACACTTTCTGGATGCAATGTTGTATATGCAGTTGCAATTGTTGCTCCAGTACAATAACCTTGTAATGATATTTTTTCAGTAGATGATTCATTTTTGATATGTTCTACATAGGAATCTAAATACCCATTTACATAATCATCAAAATCTAGATATTTGTCCATACTAGTTGGTGTTCCCCAATCTAACATGTATACATCAAATCCTTGTTGAAGAAGATTTCTTACCCAACTTTTTTCAGGTTGAATATCTAGTATGTGATATCTATTGATTAATGCATATGAAATTAGAAGAGGTGTTTTATGTTGTTTATCTGTAAGAGATTTGTAATGTAATAATTTTGTTTTATCTATTTCTTGGACAACATCATGTGGTGTTACCTCCAAACTAATTTCATCTGGAGCTGAAACTAATTTCGGTGCATCAATAACATTTTTACTGAATTTCAAAATTTCTTCAATTATTTTTGGATCTATTCTAGATTCACTTTGCATTTTGTTTTACTTCCTTTTTCTTTAATGCTAATTCTAATCTTGCAACTCTTTTTTTCAACGAATGAATTTCTTTGTAAACCTCATCCATTTCTTCTTTACTTGGAAGATTAACTGATTGTAAAATTACATTAGTAATATTGTTCCAATGTTTTGTTAATTCCAGTTCTTTAGAAACTAATTTTCCATAGTTTGCACCAAATTTCCCTGAATCAAACAATTCTGTAAAATCATTATCAAAAATATCTATCCAAATTCTTTTGAATGTCTCTATTTGTTCTACGTCTTGAGGGATTTCAGGAGCTTTTTGATTAACCTTTTTTTGTGCATCACTCCACGTATCTGCAAGCTGCTTGTAATATTCTGTATAATGTTGATTAAACCCCATCAAAACTTCATTAATCTCAATTAATTCTGTTGATATTTTCTTTGAATTTGCTGCAAATGACCTCATTGGCCCAACTGATGTTAATGCTTGTGGCTTACTTGACATTAAATGCATGATATCTGTCCAGAATAATGATAAATGTTTGTAATAATCTGTCATTTCTTTAGATGATTCTGATTTCATAAATATTCATTATTACAGATCGCAATAAATAGTTCGATTGTAAAATTAGACTAATGGACAACGTTGAGGAGCTTGAAATGATTTGTAAAAAAATAATTAAATTAAATTCTAAGATGCGCTCAGCTAGGTTCATCAACAGCAGGGGACATTTGACTGCTGGTGGTATGAAAGATGGTATCTTTTCACTTGAAGCTCAAAAACAAGATGAAATGATGTTCATGGAACTTGCCTTACGTGTACGAATGAGACATGAATTTGATAAAGAATTTGGTGAAGTACACTTTTCAATGTCTTATCGAGATAAAGTAATTGTAATGAGTTTTCCATTAGTTAATGACGATGTATTGTTGGTATCCTCTGAAAAAGAAATAGATTTTGGTAAACTGGCATTCAAAATCCTCAAATTTATTGAACATCTTAAACAAACCCCTGCAAAGACCTTCTAATCATAACAACTTAATTCTACTTCTCACAATTTTTTACATGTCTTTTGAACAAATTGTTGGATGGGATGAAATAGAATCATTAGTAAAAATACTTTCTAACAAAATCTTGAAACTAGAAAGAACCTTTTCTAGTATTACGACTTTGAGCCGAGGCGGGTTAGTTCCATCACGGCTACTTGCTGATCATTTAGGAATCAAAAAAATTTTTGTTGATGAAAAAATATTTTCTTCTGATTCATTGGTTGTTGATGATATTTTTGATTCTGGAGATACTTTTGATAAAATAATAAACTGTACTGATAATCCATCAAAACTAGTCTTTACAACATTGTTTGCAAGATGTGACAAAAAATACCCAAAACAACTTCTTTATGCTAAAAAAACAAATAATTCTGCATACGTTGTTTTCCCTTGGGA
>JAPYTM010000052.1:0-2772 GCA_029941825.1 Candidatus Nitrosopumilus sp. | reverse complement strand
ATACATGCAAGATATAGTGCTGCAGCTGCAATTCCCATTGGGTCTTTTCCTGCAACTATGCCTTCTTTCTTTGCCTGATTTAGTATTTCTATTGCTTTTCGCTTACTTTTTTCACCTAAATTTGCAATACTTGCTATTCTTGAAACTACTTTAACTGGATCAACTACTGGCATTTTTAATTCAAGTTCTCTGAAAATTAATCTATAACACCTTGCAACATCTTTTCGTCTTATGTTAATTCCTTTAGCAATGTCGTTTAATGTTCTTGGAGTTTCAGTATTTCTACATGATGCGTAAAGACATGCTGCAACTAGACCATGAATAGAACGTCCCCTAACTAATTTTTTTTCCATTGCTTTTCTGTAAATGTAAGCTGCTTTTTCAATTACTGCATTAGTTAACGCAAGTTTATCTTTTAGTTTGTCCATTTCATTTAATGCTTGTCTTAGATTTCTATCTGCAGAAGAATGAGCTTGACTTCTACTATCCCATGTCCTTAATCTTTCAATAGAACTTTTCATACTTGCTGATAATGGTTTTCCTGTTGCATCTTTGTTAACTGCACCAATTATTGTTGATAATCCCATATCGTGCATTGTCAATGATGTTCCTGCACCTACTCGCGTTCTATCAGTTCCATCATTTGCAAATGACCGCCACTCAGCTCCCGTATCTGTAATTTTATCTGCAACTACTAATCCACATCTATTACAACACAACTCCCCGGTATTCTGATCTGCAACTAATTTTTTATTTCCACAGGATGGGCATTTGGGAGTACTGATCATTGTATTTTTAAGCACAATATCAAAAATCACTTTGTTATACTATTATCAATTTTACATTCATTCTGAAGGTTAATTGTGTGTAGGTTAAGCTAATGTTTGTTTTTATTTCTTAGAATATGTTTGTATTTTACCAAAATTAACTTAAGAGACAATATGCATATGATGGAGTAAATGATGGATACATGATATTCTCTCTCTCTTCAACATGTTTTAGACCAATAGAATGACCTAATTCATGTGTCATTATAGTTTCAACACTGTTCACATCATAGAGTTGAAAACTTCCATCACAATTGTAATCTCCTAACGTAACTTCAACTACTCCTTTTCCTAGATGTGCATGTCCTAATACTCCTTCACCAATATCTCTAACTACCCACGTGATCCATACGTTTGCCTCATGTTTCAGATTTGTTATTTCAAATTTCATTTTAGCTTCTTGATTATTTGTACTTAGATTTTGTTGCTCCCAAAATGAAAAAGAATTCATTAATGTGCCTACATGATCTAGTGGTAACCCCATTGGTTGATCATTGATGAATACTTTATACTGAATATTGTATGTTTCATCAATTATTTCATATGTTGGATCTGGAAATTTTTCTGATGCTCTTTTTACTTCTTCTTCAAAATTCCATTTTGTATAATCTCTGAGGAATTTTTTTATTACATCCTGACTGGGATTTGGAAATTCAATGTATCTTTTTTCTTTTGAAACATTATTTGAAATATCTCTAAGATATTTTTTAAATAAATAAAATTCATGACCTATTTCTTCTTGTGTTTTTTCAGTTGTATCTTGAATATTTATTGAAATTGATCCACTCTTTATCATAAATTGAATACTTTGAACAAATAAATCATCATCAATTGTACCATCTGCCCACCAACTAGCATTACTTTTTACCCAATCTGGAATTTTTTCATCTATATTATTTTGAGTTTCTACAGGTGGAATTTGGATAATTTTGTTGCCAATTAAATATAGTAATGCTGAAATAAATTCGGAATCTTCTAGTTGTTCTTCTGACCACCATTTTGCTATTTGTTTTACCCAATCTGGTATTGTAGTTATGTATACTTTTTCTAACCCTTTTGGTTTTTCTGTTGGTGTATATGGGTATTTTACTATAACTTTATCTGCAAATTCTTTATAGTTTTTAATTACTATGCTATTTGATTTTTTTTCACTTGCTCTTTCAAAATATTTTTGAGCTTCTTGATATTCTCCTAAATATCCAAACCCTACGCCCATTCCTACTAAAGATATGACATCATTTGGTTTGAACTGTAAAATTTTGAAAAACTGTTCAAGTGCTTTTGTATAATCACCTTGATTTATTTGTGCTATCCCTTTCATTTTTAGAGTTGATATATTATTTGGTGAATCCTCAAGAATTTCATCATATATTTTGATTGCTTGTTTGTATTCGCTCTTTGAAATATGTTCTTTAGCTTGATTAAATTTAATTTCAGCATTACTTGTTTGTGCAAATGATGTTCCAGTAACTACTGAAAAACTAAGTAAAATCATGAATAATACACAAGAAATAACCTTTAGATTTTTTATCATATGTCTAAATTTGATAATCTGTTTTTATTTTATACTATGTTTGGCTATGTCATCTGTGCAAAATCTGTGCCAAATTTAGAAAATCTTTAATTCATTTACAGTTACGTGTTTTTGTATTGACTGAAATTGGTGTAGGGGAATTAATACATGATTTTCGTAAAAAAATCCAACTTATTCAAACTGAATTAAACCCACTTGATGAACCTATATCTGATATTTCAGAATTGATTGATTCTGCAAATTTATTACGCTCAAATAACTACCTCTCAAAAATAAACACGAAAAAAACTGACTTGATTTCTGTATATGAACAATATTCTAAGACAATGGAGGAATTACTTGTTACTGTTTTTGACATACAAAATGATCTTAAAGATATTTTACAAGAACAATCTTCTTTAATTTCTAAAC
>JAPYTM010000051.1 GCA_029941825.1 Candidatus Nitrosopumilus sp. | reverse complement strand
ATAATAGAATCTATATCTTGACCTTTTTTGACCATTGATATTTCATGACGAGCAATTTTATTCCTCAATGCACTTTTGACAATATCAATTTCACTTCTGAGCAATGCAATTTCATCTTCAAGTTTTGCAACTCTCTCATAGATGGTTTCAGCTTCTGAACTCATAATTATCTATCAAGAGAAATTTGTCTTAAAAAGTTATTGGTAGATGTTTTGATGTGTAGGCTCCAGATTTTTGAATTATAATTCAAATTCTTGACGACATTTTTCACATTTTGCTCTTTCATTTCCAGGTGAGCCAAGAATGAATATTTTACCAATGGTTTTACAAACAGGGCACATACCAGTAGTTGCATTTTTTGGGCCAGTACGAATGATTTTTTGACTTTTTCTTCGTCCCATTTATTGGACTTCCCAAATCGGTCTATTAAGTTTAATTTTTAATGGCGCGGGGAGGGGGATTTGAACCCCCGTGTCCTTGCGGACATGGAATTAGCAATCCCACGCCCTACCGGGCTAGGCGACCCCCGCATAATGAGGCCTAGAATTAATCTGTAAATAAATTCACTCGTTCTCAAACTGGCTATCGTTATTCATGATTTCATTAATTGGGTGTCGTTTTCCACCCACAATTTTGAGATCAACTTGTATTGTTTTGTTAGAAATAGTAAGAATATTGTAAGTATTTTCAAAAAATCCACGAACACGTTCGGATGTAGCAGTTCCAGCATTAACAACTGTAAGTGTTTTAAAATTCCAAGCCCATGGTCTATGCTTGTGACCGCACAAAACAACATCAACATCAGAATCTAAAATTGTTCTTAGGACATCACCAGCATCAATAACAGTACGTTGATCAGATCCAGTATCAGGAATTGCAATCAAATGGTGATGCATTGCTACAATCTTTATCTTGTCTTTGTATTTTTTCATAGTTCGCTCCAACCACAAATTTTGTCTATATCCAACTTCACCTTCATTTCTATCAGGTCTAGCAGTTCCAACTGTAACTAATACAACATCATTATCTAATTCATTAATGGTTTCAAATGGAAAAAATTTTTTAAATAATAAGTAACCTGTATTTCTATAATCATGATTTCCACTAATAGTAATTATTTTTTTAGTGTTAAATTTTTCTAGTAGTAATTTACATTTTTTATATTCTTTCATTAATCCTTGATTTGTTAAATCACCTGTAATTACAATTACATCAGGATTTAGTTCATTAACCTCATCAACTAGAATATCAAATTTTTCTTGTAAAAATTGAGAACCAACATGAAGATCAGAGATTTGAACTATTTGCATTTGAATTAATTTTGTTAAATTATCTATTAAATCATAACTATAAGAAATATTATAAAAAGTAAGGTAGAATTAAATAATAAACACCTCAAAATCTTGCAGTTTTGAGTAAAAAAGCTGCAGTTATGAAAGGAGACGGTATTGGGCCTGAAGTTGTTGATTCAATGCTAAAAGTTTTGAAAGAGTGTGATTTTCAATCAGAGATTATTCTTTGTGATGTAGGTTCAGAGCAATGGGACAAAAATGGTAGAAAAGACAAATCATACATTCCAGACAATACAATGAAAGTTTTGGAAGAGTCCAACGCCTGTTTTAAGGGTCCAACCACAACAATACCAGTTCCAGGAGCTCCAAGAAGCGTTGCAGTAACATTACGTCAAAAATTTGAGTTGTATTCTAACATTAGACCAACAAAAACTTACGATAGATTAACACCAGATAGAAAACTTGATTGTGTTTGTTTTAGAGAAGCAACAGAAGGATTGTACACAGGTGTTGAAGTAAAAATTACAGATGATGCAGCAATTGCAATTAGAAAAATTACAAGACAAGGATGTGATAGATTTTTAAATTCTGCAATGAATTGGGCAAAAGAAAATGATATGAAAAAAATGGTTGCAATCACTAAAAGAAATATTCTAAAGCAAACAGATGGAATATTTTGGGATTCAGCTCAAAAGGTAGTAGAAGGTACAGATGTAGAGTTATCAGAAATTTACATTGACAATATGGCACAACAAATGGTTGTAGCACCAGAACAGTTCAATGGTGCAGTTCTTGTCAGTACCAACTTGTTTATGGATATTATTTCTGAATTAGCTTCTGGATTAGTTGGTTCAATTGGATTAATTTATTCTGCAAATATGGGAGATAATTTTGCAATGTTTGAGGCAGCACATGGAAGTGCACCACAATTTGCAGGACAAAATAAAGTAAATCCTACTGCAACAGTTCTATCAGGAGCTTGGATGGCAGAATATCTCGGTGAAAATGAAATTAGAGATGCAATCTTTGCTGCAACTGATCAAGTAATTAATGAAGGAAAAGCAGTAACTTGGGATATTGGGGGTAGTGCATCAACAACACAAATGACAGATGCAATAATCACTTATGCAAAAGAAAAACTTAGAAAATAATTAGTTAGTTGCTTCTACAAGAATTAATTCTTCAAAGAAAAGTTTCTTTTTTGCCATAATCCTAGTTTTTAAACCTAATTTGCTTGTGTAATCAATTAATTTCTGATAGTTAGATAATGAAGATGTAACAAAAATGAATTTACCGTTTTTTTTGATATTTTTGTATGCAGAATCAATTATTTTTTTTGGAATTTCAAATCCTTCAATTCCCCCATCTGTTGCAACATCCAAAATATCATCAGTTGCAAGATAAGGTAAATTACAAACAATTAGATCAAATTTTATTTTTAATGCATCAGAGCCATTGCAACAAATAAGATTCTGTGTCTTGTATGTTTGACATTTTAAAACTTCATAGTTAATGTCCGTTCCAACAACAAATAAAAAATTTTTAGTGAGTAGTTTTGTAAGATATCCAGAACCACTTCCTATATCTAATGCAAAATCACCTTGTTCATTTTCAATATTATCTACGATGAAAAAAGTATCCTCAGAAGGTGGATATTCATCATTTTTCAAGGATTTGATTTGCAAGATTAATTATTTCATCTCCTGAAAGGTCATCTACTCGTTTATCTATTACAGTTTCTTTATTGAATTGTTTTAGAATGTTTTTGACTGTTTTACGTCGATATGAGAAAATTTTGTTAATAATTTGAATAAGATCTTTATTCATAGTAGTTTTTTTGGTAATTTTTAGGACTACTGAATCAATTTTTGGAGGAGGAGAAAAATTGTTTTTTCCCACCTTAAAAATGAGTTTAATTTCAAAAGCATAATTTGCAATAATGCTTATCGCTTTTCGATTTTTTGAGGGTTTTGCAACTAGTTTCTCAGCAAATTCTTTTTGAACCATAATGACACCATGGGAAAAAGAAGTTTGGGCAAGCCATTCAATTGCATCTTTACTTCTAGAGTATGGTAAGTTAGATACAAAAATAGAAAAGGAATCTTTTTCCTTAAAACCATCACCTGACTTTAAAATAAGATTATTAATTTCAGAAAAAGTAGATTTTGCTTTTCTAATTAGTATTTCATCAGCATCAACTGAAATTACCTTATTGGCTTTATTACACAATAAGGGGGTTAAAATTCCCAATCCCGTCCCTAACTCAAATACAACATCATTTTTTGTAATTTTGGCCTCTGAAACAATTGATTGAGCTATTGAATTTGAGTTTAGGAAGTGTTGTCCGAGTCTTTTTCGTTTTATCATCGCTTAACGAAAAGATTCATTCTACTTTGACCAGTAATTTCATCTAGAATTCGTTCTGAAATATGTTTTATAGGATCTTTGAATCCAACTCTATCTTGTAAATCTTGATAGCTTTCAAATTTTTTCTGTTCTCGCTCTTCAAGCATTGTTTTCATGTATGTTTTTCCAATCCCTGGAATTAATTCAAGTGCATGAATTCTTGGGGTTAATGGTTGTGCATTATTTAGATAATCTACAAATCTAGATTCATTAGCAGTGACTATAGTTTCCACTACATTTTCTAATTCGCTTTGTGCTGTTGATGAGATATGATCATAATCCATCTTCCCCAAAACAGACAAAACTTTAGTACGTCCTTCTTTTCCGATGTAAATTTTCTCTTCCACTTCAAATGTAGAGTTTGGAACTCCGAGGATTTCTAAAAGGGTTAAACGATCTTCACCTATAGCTGTTATTATAATTCCATCTCGTCCTCGTACAGTAGATGATTTTCCTCTAGGGTTAAAATCTAAAACATATGCATGTTCTTCATATTTTCTAGGTGGGGGTTGTGCCCTGTGCAAAATAAAATACTCCTAAAAGAATTACGAATGATCCTTAATGATCTTTAATATTTTTGCAAGTGTTTCAGCAAGAATAAGTTTTTTCCAACCAAATGTGAAAGAACGTAATTCAGGTAAACTTGTGGGTCTAATGTTTACAATTTCAACTGCCTCATCTTCAGTTAATTCACATTCCTTGACAAGTTGTTTTTTCATGTCTTTTGCATCTTTAGAATCAATTACTTCAAATTTTGAAACATAATCATATGTCCAACGTTGAATTTGATCCATTTCTTCAACATCCACTTTACCTAAAATTTCTTTAACTTCCGATAGAGAGATTGATTGTTTCTTTTTTATTTCTTCCATGATTATACACCGAATGGTTTGATATGATCCAATCTAGTGATTAAGGTTTTCGATTTATCTCCTAATTTCACATCAAGTGTTATTGCACGTCTACCAACATTTGTAATGACACCTACTTTTCCGTGATATCGTCTATGTGGTAATCCTTTGTGCTGTCTAGGATCAATAATGACAAGTGCTTGTTGACCTTCTTGGTATTCACGTAACAAAAATGAGACTCCTCTAGGTGCCTTTTTCTTCATTACAGATCTAGATTTGTGTTTAAATCCATGTGAACGACCATGGGACTTCTTAGTTGCCATGAGTGTAAAACTTCTGAAAGCCCTATTTTAACACTTAGAACTATTTTGAGGAATTTACAATGTCGGTTCTGAGTTGACCACATGCAGCTGAAATCTCAGTACCTTTCTCAACACGAACAGTACAATTTACACCAGCATCAGATAAAATTTGTTCAAATTCCAATACACTGTCTTGTGATGGTCGTTTAAAATCACCAGCAGTGGGATTGATTGGAATCAAATTAACATGTGAACCATTTCCTTGTAATAGTAAAGCTAATTCATTTGCAATTTTGGGGGAATCATTAACTCCTGCCATGAGTGCATACTCAAAAGTTACACGACGTCCAGTCTTTTTGAAATATCTTTTTCCTGCATCAATTATGTCTTCAACTGAATGAGGTCCTGCAGTAGGAACTAATTTTTTTCGTAATTCATTATTTGGTGCATGAAGAGATATTGCAAGACCAATCTGTAGATTTTCCTCAGCTAGTTTATCAATTCCTGAAGGAATACCAATAGTTGAAATTGTAACATGACGTTGACCTAATCCAAAACCTCTATCATGTGTTAAGAGTCGTACAGCACGAATCATTTCATCATAGTTTGCCATAGGTTCTCCCATTCCCATAAAGACCAAGTTTGTTACATGTTCTCCCCTTTGTTGTAAAATATCTGCAAAATGAATTACTTGAGATACTATATCCTCAGCTGCAAGATTTGTTTCAAATCCCATTTGACCTGTTGCACAAAATACACACCCCATTGCACATCCTATTTGTGTTGAGACACAGATAGTTGATCTAGGATGACCACCAATTTTTGATGAAGAATATTGCATTAAGACAGTCTCTACAGAAGTTTCAGTTAATTGTAAAAGTAACTTGGTAGTATCCCCATCTTCACTCACTACACGATGAATCTCTTTTGCAGAGCCTATTGTGTAACCAGCTTCAACCAGTTCTTCTCGCAGTTTTTTTGGAAGTTGTTTTATCTCAGAGAGATCTTTGGGAAATTTGTAGTATAGTGGAAGCAAAATTTGGTCTGCTCTATATCGAGGATATCCCATATCAAGTACTAGTTGTTCCATCTCTTCTGGAAGTAAACGATAAAGATCTGTCATGATATAGTAACAATTTCAAAGGATATTATGATTTAATTAATAGTATTGAAAATAAAATAATTTTAAAATTAAAAGGTAAGAAAAAGAAGAAAGATTATTCTTCTAAGGGTTCTGAATCATCAGATTCAACATCTACTGTAGATTTCACAGTGTTTGTTTTAGAGCTTTTTGTAGTAGTTTCAACTTCTGGTGTTTCCACAGTAGTTTCAACTTCTGGTGTTTCCACAGTAGTTTCAACTTCTGGTGTTTCCA
>JAPYTM010000050.1 GCA_029941825.1 Candidatus Nitrosopumilus sp. | reverse complement strand
TGATCTTGCCATTGAAACTATTCCACGATTATGTTGAATTGAATTGAATTCAGCATTCACTGTTTCATTAGGTCCTCCCTGTCCCCAAGTGTTTGGATCACCATTAATCGTATTTGGATCTCCTCCTTGAATCATAAATCCTGGGATTATTCTATGGAAAAGAGTTCCATCATAAAATCCAGACTCAGTTAAATTAATAAAATTATCAACATGATTTGGTGCATCATCAAAGAAAAATTCTATTACAATAGTTCCAAGATTTGTTTCTAATACAACTAATTTATCAGATTCTGCAAAAGATTGATTTCCTAAATTAATTAGAAGAAAAGAAATTGCCAAAAGGAGTATTATTTTCTTCAATAAATTTTTAAATTTTGACTTACATAAAAGCCAAGGGTATTAGTTTTTAATAAAGTCAAATGAATTACACGATATGCAATCTGATGAAATGATTCAGGCACATTTAGTTTCAGTATGGAGAGAATCAAAAAAATTCTTTTCAATTGGTGGAAGAGAAGGTATGTTAGTTCTTACTGACAAACATTTGGTATTTGTTCACAAAACAGAATCCAAGATGAATTGGTGGAAAGCAATTATTCAAAGACAAGTAGTTAATTTTATCAAATCAAAAAATACAATGATTCGTCATGATGGGTATAATGAAAAAGACCTCATAAATGATTTAGAAAATAAGAAAAATGTGGAAGTGTCATTTGATGATATTTCTAGTATTATTTATGAAGAGAAGATTTGGGGGAGTGCCTTACAATTAGAGTATAAAAAAGATGGAAAAGAAGAAAAATTTCAGTATGCAATAGCACAAGACTGGGTGAAATATCCAGTAAAAGAACCAACAAAATACATGAAAGTTGATTGGAAGCCTTTTGTGCAATATATTAAAGACAGACAAAGATTTACGAAGTAATTGGGAAAAGTCTATGCTGTTGGTGTTGGGCCAGGTTCACCAAAATACGTAACTGAAATTGTAAAAGAAATTATTTTAAATTGTGATATTATAATTGGTTACAAATACACATTAAAAACAATAGATAGTCTAATTGTTGGAAAAGAGATCTATGAAATTACTATGAGTAATCAAGAAGAATCATATCAAAAAATCATTCCAAAATTAGATAATAAAATATTAGTAATTCCATTTACTGGTGATGTGAATTTTTCTGAATCAGAAGTTGTTGATAGATTAATAGAAATTTTTGGTGAAATTGAAATTATTCCAGGAATCAGTTCGATTCAGGTTGCTGCATCAAAAGCAAAAGTTCCACTTGATAAATCTAAAGTAATTACAATGCATGTAACAACTCCTATTGAAGATAAAAAATTAGAATTACAAAAAGCATTGATTGATGGTTTTAGTGTAATTTTAGTACCAAGACCTTGGCCAAAACAACCAGACAAACACTTTATGCCATCTGAAATAGCTGTTTATCTTAGAGAACATAATTTTGATACTACTAAAATGAAAGTTCATGTTTTTGAGGCAATAACAACCAAAAACGAGACTAGTTTTGTAGGAACCATTAAAGATTTAGAAGGAAAAGAATTTTCTGATTTGTCTGTAATGGTATTTAATCAAACCAGTTTAGATTCATATATGAATTATAGATGGCAATGGGAAAATCAATCCTAATTTCAAATCATTTCTAAAATTAACATTACCTGTTAAAGTAAAATCATTTTTGAGTTACATTTGAACAAATGAATAATTTGAAGATTATTTGAACAAATAAAAGATGAAGACACAATAAACGTATTAGAAAATATGAGATTATAATAATTTTAGATTAATTAAAAATCTAGTATTTCAAAGCCTGATTCTTGAGAAAGTTCTATCATGTAAAATTCAAGATATCCTCCCACCAAAAGAAAACCAATTACAATTCCAACTTCAATAATTGTTGGTTTAATATATTGAATAAGACTTGTCCTTTGAATAATTGCTTTAATCAAAATAAAACTTCTAGAAATACCTAATGAATATGCAAACAATTCCATTAATCCAAATGGAGATAAAAATAGAATGGAAAGTGCAGGGATTTTTTCTAATTCAGGCACGGTTGTTACAATTGCAGCAAAAGCAAAACCTGTTGACCAAGCAGAAAAAATTCCCCATATTATTCCAAATCCAGGAATAAACATAGGTAATGCAATGGTTGTATTATGTATAAAAATTCCAAATGCATCAATATCTAAAATTAATTCTTTAAATTCAGACATGAACATATTTGCATCTTCTTCACTTACTGATGTCATTGAACCAATTTGATACGACACTGTAAAAAATCCTAAAAACATAAAAAATAAAATAATTCTAATTTTTTTCATACTACCTTTCAGTTTAAACAATATTTGAGGGTTAGGCATTGAGTACAGATTTAATTAAACCATAAAATATTTTTTGATATGAAAAAGGAATTATCCTTTGCATTAAACTATGCTCTAAACAAAGGATTTCAAATTCATCCAGATGCTTTTAAAATTTTAGAAAATTTAGATGTTAGAAAATTAGAGAAAATAATAAAGGAAATAGTAAGAGAGAAAACAAAACAAAAATTATTTCAAATTAATCAGGATGATTTAGAAACATATCTTGGTATCAAAGAAGACCCAAGATTACAAAATGAAATTAAAGTGTTATCTGATCCTACTACCAAAATTACATCAGGGGAAGGAGTAAAAGGATACAATGCTTTGTTTTCAAGTCGTTTTAACAAATTAAAACGGATTATCTCAGATAGACCAGAAGCAAAAAAACTAAAGTCCATAGCAACTGTAAAAACTACAAAAATTGAAGATGACATGTATGTATGTGGTCTCGTTACAGCAAAAAATACCGAGAGAAATATTACAAAAATACTACTAGAGGATCCATCAGGCTCATTTGAAGGTATAATTTTTGATAATGAATTACAAAAATCTGCAGGTACACTTCTATTGGATCAATTTGTTATGGCAAGAGTCGGTTTTGGAAAGAATTCAGGATTAATTATCAAAGATCTTATTTTACCAGACATTCCAGATCAGCCTAAAAATAAATCAGAAACTGAGGCATATGTTGTTTTTCTTTCTGATTTACATATTGGAAGTAAATATTTCATGGAGGATGAATTTGCTGAGTTTATTTCATGGTTATCTAGTCCCGATCCAGTTGCAAGAAAGATTCGTTTTGTAGTAATAGGTGGAGATGTTGTTGATGGAGTTGGAATATATCCAAATCAGAATAAAGAGTTAGTTTGTCAAACTATTGAAGAGCAATTAAAAAAGGCAGAAGATTTGATTGCCAAAATTCCAAAGAACATGAAGGTCATTATAATGCCAGGTAACCATGATCCTGGAAGAAGAGCTTTACCACAACCAGCTATTCCAATAAAATACAATTCAAACTTGTGGGAAATGGAAAATGTAGTTATGGTGGGAAATCCATCAGTAGTCTCATTGAATGGTGTGAAAGTAATGATGTTTCATGGACAAAGTATTGATGATATTGTTAAGACAACACCTGGTCTAAGTTATAACAAACCAACAGATGTGATGAAACATCTTCTAAAAGCAAGGCATCTAAGCCCAATTTATGGTAGTCAGACACCTATAGCACCTGAAATGGAAGATCTTTTAGTGATTGAAGATATTCCTGATATTTTTCATGTAGGTCACGTTCATAGAGCACAACTTGATTTGTACAAGGGAATTTTGTTGGTGAATTCTGGTTCATGGCAAAAACAGACACCCTTTCAAGCTAGTGTTGGAATGATTCCGAATCCAGGAATAGCAATAATGGTAAATTTAAAAACTTTTCAAGTCTTCCACCAAAATTATAATTCAAATTTAGACAATATCTTGCAAAGTTAGATCATCTTTGAAAGTGTTTTTGATCATTTCAGATGATACTGTAAGTTTGTATTTTTTTGTCCTTCCATGAATTCCTTGATGAATGAGTCTTCCAGTAATGATTCCAGATAATTCAATTTCACTCAGCATTTGTGTGACTCTTCTTTGGGTAAGCTCATCTCGTCCTACTACTTTACAGAGATTTTTGTATGATGAATAAATTTCGCCAGTTGATGAACCGTTTGCTTTCAGGATAGCAAGAATTACTAATTTTTCATGTAATGGATATGATTTAAGAGAGGTTTCTTCTTTATCTTCTTCCATTTTTTTAGTTGCGTCTCTAACATGCTCAATTGTAACTTTGTTTGATTGTTGTCGCTCTGCAATCTCTCCTGCAACACGAATCAAAGCAATTGCTCTACGAGCGTCACCATGTTCTCCTCCTGCTAGTGCTGCACATAGATTTAGAGCTGGTTCCTCAACAGAATTTTCTATAAAGGCTTCATTGATTCTTTCTTCTAGAATTTTTTTGATTTGTTCTACATTATAATTGGTAAAGACAATTTCCTCTTCGCCTAGACTACTAATTACTCTAGAATCTAATTTTTCTTTGAATGTTAAATCATTTGAAATCCCTACCAAAGTCAGGGAACCTTGTTTTAATCTCTCATTTGCTCTAGTAAGATTATAAAAGATATCATTATGTGTTTTTAATGCTACTTGTGCAAGATAATCAATCTCATCAATTACAAAAATCGCATTGAGTTTTTCTTCGTCAATTCTATTAAGTAGTCTTTTGAAAACCTCACTTATTGCTAATCCAGTTGTAGGTAATTCTTTCTCATTTAGATTTAGTTGTCTGCCTAGACTGACTAATAATCCATAAAGAGTTGTTTCTTCTTTAGAATTAGAATATACAAGTTTAATTGGAAAATTTGATTTTTCTACCCTTTCTTGAATTTTTGAAAGTACTTTTTTTACAACTAGAGTTTTTCCTGTGCCAGGTTTTCCATATACTAAAAGATTTGATGGTCTAGAATGTTTTAGAATAGGTAATAGTGATTGCGCAACCTGTTCTTGCTCAGAATCTCTATGTAAAATTATATTTGGAATATGTGTAAAATGAAGAATATCTCTATTTTTAATTATTGATTTTCCAGATTCTGCTGCATCAAGTAATTTATCTATTGGATCTGACATACTCACACACCTTTGTTTCCTATCAACACTAACACAATCATATCTAAATTAAGAGAGTATAGTATAGAATAGTAATTGTAGTTTAGTTTGTAATTAATTATTTTTAATTAGTTTTAGATTTTCTTTTTAAAAAAAATAAGAAAAAAGATAGAGTGGAAATATTGGTGTGTGGGTTCTGTCCAAATTAGATGTAAGTTAACATTTTTGTTAAGAATATGTTAAGAAATTTCCTAAAAAGTCTATTTTGACCCTGTTATTTCCACTCCAGGCGTTAAGATAGGTGTTAACATTGTGAATATCTCAAAATTACCCCTTTATTTCCACTCCAGGCATGAAAACATCATAATTTAAAAAATTAACTGGAAATGAGTTGTTAATAACAAAAACCATACTAGGCGTGTATTAGGCAGTCAATATTAACAAATCACTTAGTTAACAAACATTCTCGGATCATTTCAACTGTTAACATCTGATCAGTTAGATCTCAAAGATGACTAAAAAACGTATTCGGATAGATATGGAAGACGCAGATGGTGCTCGTTTTGACATCAAAATAGAAGGTAATGTAACAAGGGAAAAAGTCCTAAAAATATTTGAAATGATGGATTTAATGAATATTGAGGAAGAACAAGAACCAATAAACATGGATTCAGTAGGTTCTAAAATTTGGCATATTGTGGACAAATTTTTCCCAATGGGAAAATTTACCTCTACAAACATTCTGGAAAAATATGAAGATGAATATAATCAACCTGTAAAACTTAGTGTAATATCCACATATTTATCACGATTTTCTACAAAAGGTAGGGTGGATAGGGCTAGAACAGGTAGAGAATGGACATATCAGACCATCAAGATAGGACAAAAACAACAAATTAAGAAATAACAATTTTTCTTATAATTAATCTATCATTTCCATGAATTAACTTAACATATTCCCCTTTTTGAATATCCATAAACTTTCTAAATTGTTTAGGAATTGAGATTGTTCCAGCAGATGTAATTTTTACCAAAACTTCATTGTCTTGTATTGACATATGATGATTATAGTTTAATAATATTTATAATTTATTAAATTAATGAATTTATAATAAATAATAAAATATGAATAATTTTAGGTAAAACCACTTAGAAATCAATAATTTACTTTGAAAAAATATTAAACTACTGTTGGATTAGGTTGAATACTATCAACTTTTGAAATACCTTTTTCTGTAATTGAATAAGTATATGGTTTAGACTCTGTATTTCTTTGAACAAATCCTTCTTCAAATAATTTCTTCATTAGTCTAGAAGTATGCTCTCTACTCTTCTTTAATGTGATTTGTATATCACGTGATGTCATAGCTTTGTTTGTGATTAAATGTAACACGTGATTTGTTGGACTAGAATAT
>JAPYTM010000049.1 GCA_029941825.1 Candidatus Nitrosopumilus sp. | reverse complement strand
TTTATCTGAAAATCTTTAGTCATTGTAGATACTTTTTCTGCATCTCCATTAATTACAAAAAGCTCCATGCATTTTTCCTTGTCAATTTTACTATGTAAGTGAGTTGTAATCAAATCCTCAAAATTATGAGTTATTCCAGAAACTATGTGATCAAATTCATCATTGTGAACAACTAGTAGTATTGCATGAATATTTCCAGACAAATCTGATTTTTGTTTTTCTTCAGAAACAAACGTTCTGATTCCTGCTCTGATTGCCTCAGACCTCCCTGAAAATCCCATAGATGATTGTAATTTGTCTAATTCTGAAAGAATTTCATCATTTAATGAGATTGAAACTATCGGCATATGTCTAATGTTATTAATTATGTTATAAGTTTAGCAGTAAATGTTATTAACATTTTATAGCCTTATTAATAATTCACATCAAAATGTTTCGTGAACACTCAAACCAAACTAGCAATTGTTTCTATTTCTTTAGTTATTCCTCTAGTCTCTCTTGTTATCTATAGTACTGATTCTCCACAGCAATTCAAATCTAATGACACTTTGAAACTCCAGGTTATTTCATCATTTTATCCACTTCATGAATTTTCGCAATATATTGGTCAAGATAAAATTGATACAATTCTACTAGTTCCAGTTGGTGTAGAACCACATGATTGGGAACCTACAATAAAAGATGTACAAAGAATTCAAAAATCAGATTTGATAATAATTAATGGCATTGGTTTTGAGCACTGGGTTGAAAATTTTGATAAAAAAAATTATCGTGGAAAAATTATTGATACCAGTAGTGGAATTAAAATAAAAAATTTAGGCGAATTAAATGATTTAGGTGATCCTCATATTTGGTTAAATCCTGTATATGCAAAAACTCAAGTTCAAACTATTGCAAATGCATTTTCAGAATCTGATCCAAAAAATCAACAGTTTTACCAAAACAATGCTGCATCATACATTGACAAATTAAATGAATTGGATTTGAAAATTCGTGATGAGTTATCTAATTGTGATAATGATTTTATTGCATTTCATGATGCTTTTTCTTATTTTGCAGACGAATATAATTTGAATCAGCATACAATTATTCCTTCAAACAATCCACATGGAGAACCAACTGCAAAAACTTTGGAACATATTATTTCACTGGCACAAAAATTAAACATTCACATTATTTATGGTGAAGAAAATACTGATTCAAGAACTTCTAAAGTTATTGCAAATGAAATAGGTGGTAGAGTTCTTACTTTATCTACATTAGAAGTTGATTCTGATGGTACATATTTTTCTAAAATGAGTACAAATCTAGATTATCTAAAGGAGTCCTTGTGTTGAAAATAGTAGAAATTAATAATCTTACAGCCAAATATCCTGATGTTAAAGCACTTGATGATGTAAGTTTTACAGTTAACCAAGGTGATTTTCTAGGTATAATTGGTCCTAATGGTGCTGGAAAATCTACTCTCTTTGATTGTATGCTAAATTTGAATACAAAATATGATGGTATAATCAAATTTTTTGACAAAGATATAAGAAAATCAAAAGACTATCTTCGAGAAATTGGATATGTTCCACAAAAACCAATCTTTGAGAGAAATTTTCCAGTAACAGTAAATGATGTAGTTCGAATGGGATTAAGAAATGAATCTGACGAAAATAAAATTGATGAGATTTTACAACAACTATGGATTCATGAACTAAGTGAAAGAAGAATTGGTGAACTTTCTGGAGGACAACAACAACGTGTCTTTATAGCTAAAGCATTGGTAACAAATCCAAAAATCTTAATTCTTGATGAACCAGTTACGGGAATTGATCAACAAAGCATTGATCTTTTTTACAGTATTTTACGTGAATTAAATTCCAAACAAAAAATTACTATAATTTGGTCTTCACATGATCTAGATGCAGTAAACAAACTTGCAAATCATGTGGCATGTCTAAATAGAACATTATTTTTCCACGGCAAATCTGAAAAATTCTTTTCTGATGATGATCTAATTAAACAATATTCTGAAGCATCAATGCAGGAACATATGCATCATCACTAATCATGTCACTAGAAATTCTAACTTACAGCTTTATGCATAGGGCATTAATCTCAGGAATTGCAATTGCAATTTTATGCTCAGTTGTGGGTTTGTTTCTTGTTTTAAGACGCTATTCATTATTTGGTGATGCAATTGCCCATTCATCTTTTGGTGGAATAGCATTAGGTTTGTTAGCTGGTGTTTATCCATTATGGACTGCATATGGTGTATCTATTGTTAGTGCATTAATTATTACTAAAGTCAAAGACAAATACAATATTTCAGGTGATGCATCAATTGCAGTTCTTTTATCCTCAGGAATAGCAGTTGGGCTCGTAATTATTGGATTTTCAGGAGGATTTACGATTGATATCTTTAGTTTTTTGTTTGGCAGTATTCTTTTAGTTAGTGTAGATGAAACAATTCTAATTTTAGCATTAACTGGAATTATTCTAATTGTAATTTTATCATTGTATAGACAACTTCTTTATTCAACATTTAATGAAGAGCAAGCAAAAGTTAGTGGCATTCCTGTAGAAAAAATAAACTATCTAATTATTTTCATGGCAGGAATCACTGTAGTGACTTCAATTCAATTAGTTGGTGTGTTATTGATATCTGCATTATTTGTAATTCCAAATGTTACTGCAATAATGTATGGTAGAGGTTTCAAGCAAACAGTAATCATCTCAATGAGTTTATCTGTATTTTCTGTAGTTGTAGGAATTTTAATCTCGTACATATTTGATATTACTCCTGCAGGAACTATTGTTTTGTTATCAATTGGATTACTTGCAGCAACTATGGGAATAAAATCTGCAGGATTACTATCTAAGAATTAATTATATCATTTAATCTTCTTTTATCGTGAATACTTTTCACAAAAAATAATGATGTAGCAATAATTCCTAATGCCATTAAGGGGGAAGCAATTTCTGTATATTTTAATTCAAAATTATTTGTTGTTTGTAATTGTGATGTGGTAAATGGAATTTCTGTAATCTTTATTGTTGCAAGCTTGTTTGATTGTTGTTCTACGAACCATACGTTATCTTTACCATCTGATGTCATAAACTGGACAAATGATGTTTCAGTTGGAACTGGAATTTCAATTAAATTATTGTTATCTGGATCATACACTCCAATGGTATCAACTGTATGTTGTGCAAACCAAATATTTTGATACTTGTCAAATGTCATTCCAAATGGCAGTGCATCCTCATTAGGTACTGTAATCCTCTCAAATGTTTCTAAAACTGGATTAAATTTGGTTATAGCCGTGCCTGTATGTTCTGAAATCCAAAGATTTCCATCATTATCAAAGAGCAATGCTTCTGGACTTTGTAATGACGGATTATTGGAAAACTGTGTCACTTTGTTATCTTTAGGATCAATGTAACCAATTTTACCAGTACCAGTACTTGTAAACCATATTTTACCATCACTATCAAGTGCTAAGGCAAATGGTAAATTCTCTCTTCCTGGTAATGTAATTTTTTCAAATCCATCATCTGGATCATATTTGAGAATTATATCTTTGTTAATTATTGCAATCCAAATGTTTCCATCAAAATCCGCTTTAATGAATAATGGAGTATTGTCTGAAATGAGTGGATCTAATTTTGGAATTGTTTTTGTTGTAATTTGTTTTGTTTCAATATCTATGAATCCAATTTGATTTCTTGCAGAATCTGTGAACCAAATATTTCCTATGTTGTCTTGTGTAAGAAATGTTGTAGTTAATCCATCAAATGAATACTCTGAAAACTCCTGTGTCTCTAATGAAAATTGCCATAATCGTGGAGATGATGCATCACTGATCCATATAGAATTTTTTCCATCATATATTGGAAATAGTGGTTTTGCGTCCTTTGGTAATTCATATTCTATAATTTGAGTTTGAATATCTTTTAGTCTTGGTTTTACTAGTAAATTCAATAATTTTGATTCATTTGCATTTTCTGTTCTTTGAGCTTCAATCTCAATTAACCACTCACCTGAAAATCCAAATGTTAACTCTCCTTGAAATTCATTAGGTCTATCTTCGCTTTGTTTAATGAGTTTCATTGGAACCTCAATTGGCGAAATATTTTTTGATGGATTTGATATCTTTACTTTGAGTTGGTTTGAATCCTGTAATGAATTTCCTTCAAAGTCACTGGTTTTGACTAGAATTGTGTTTGTACCACTTGAGAATGGTGAAATATTAATATGAAATTTTGTATTTTCAGTAAATTCTATTGTTTTAAAACCATAAACTATTTCTTGAGCATCTACTCTCTGAATTTCACCTGCAGGCAATGTTCCATTAGTTAGTAATGCTACTACACCTAGAAGAATTATTCCTAATACCACATCGACTTTGAGTGTTCTTTTTAGCTTTTTATGAACTGAAATTTTTCCTGAACCTAAATTTTTTTCTGCATTTTTTTGTATTCTGAATTGTAAAATTCCACCTAATACTATTATTGCAGATGCAATTGCAATTTTGAGAATTATCAATTGACCATACATTGATTCTGTGATTAATCCTACATCACTTTCCAAAAACCACATTAGAATTGGTCCTGTAATTACTACTACTCCTATTGCAATAATAAATGCAATTGAGAATCTTGGAATCATTACTAAACTCATTTTCTCTTTACTGGATTCTTTTAGTTGTGAAAATGTTGGCAATAATGTAAAGATAAAATAAAATATTCCACCAATCCATACAGCTGCCACCAAATTATGTACATAGTCTAATACCAGTGCAGGTGCCTCTCCACTAGCAGCACCATGTCCAATTAAGCTTGTAGTTGCAATTAATGCAAGTGATGCTACAAACATTGCAATTTGATTCTTCTTTGTTAGAACTTTTTTTCTATTCAACCAAAACCATATTCCTAACAAAATAATTGTAATTGTCATTCTGATTAACCAAATATTTCCAAAGTCTGTTTGGATTGCAAGCAGTGGTGATGTTTCTAATCTTATTGTTTGTACTGCAATCATCAAAATATCTGAAACAAAAACTAAACCTAATCCAATTCCTGTAATTGTCATAAATTTTCCATGGTGAAATTTTTCTATTTTTTCTAATTCTTCTCTTATGGATTGTTTGTTTTGTGTTCCCCAGATGAATAGTGATGCAATTACTACTCCTAGTACAATAGTTTGTCCCACAAGTCCTGGAAATCTAGCACCAGCTTCAGGTAAAAATACCAACTCTGATGATCCTTGTTTGTCAAACAGAGATGGATCAATTACAATATTACCTACTGCAAACAAAAATGCATCTGGAACTAAATGACCATCAACTTTGGAGAGAACTTTAGTTGATACTGTAAAAACTCCATCTTCTAATGGAGATGTAGTTATGATAAGTGATAACTCGTTTTCAAAATACTTTGTATCTTTGTTATCTATTTGATCTCCATTGGAATCAAAGACTTTGAGTGCACTAAAATTAATGTCAACTGGTTCAGAAAAAAATACAATTATTTCTGTAGTACCAACTGGTGCATTAGTTGTCAAGTTTGGGATTGTTTCTTCTGTAAATGGGTGTGCAGATGCAAATGGAATTGAAATAAATGACATTACTAAAAGTAAAATTAGAAATTTTTGCATTCAATCTTCAGGTCATAATTGACAATTTAAACAATTTTCATTAGTTTGGTCTTTGTACCAATCCACGTAAAGATAATAACATACTGTAATGAAATGATTTCAGTGAAATTAGTAATTTTTGGTATTATTGGTTTATTGTTTTCAATTGGTATGATTGCGCCATCTTTTGCACATACAACTATTCATGTGGAGCAGTATGAAATTGAAGCTGGTTGGGCAATTGAACCTCCAGTTGTTGGTATTCGAAATGATCTAGTTCTAAAAATTACTGAGCCTGGCGAAACTGAAGGCTCATACAAGGGAGTTACTAGCGTATTCAAAGCAACTGATGTAACCATTCTATTTGGCGGTGCTACAAAAAAACTTGATATCAATTCTGATGTACGACCTGGATATTATTTTTCATCTATCATACCAACTAAAACTGGAACTTACATGATTGAACTTAATGGTGATATCCGTGGAACTTTAATTGATATCAAAATTCCAGTTGAAGATGTAGAACCAACTGCAGTTCTTGATTTTCCACCTACAAGTAGTGAAGGTACTGCAGATATTGCAGCCTTGAAAAATGCAATTTCATCTTTACAACAAGATGTTTCTAAATTACAATCTGGAGAAACTAAAGTTACATCTAATGATGGAGCAGCTTATGACTTTGCAATATTTGGATTATCAATTGCAGCAGCAGCTATTATCTTGGCAATTGTTGCTTTAATAAAAAGAAAATAGAAAAAAGATATTCCTAAAATCTTGGAATAACTCTAGATTTTG
The DNA here is from genome assembly GCA_029941825.1 of Candidatus Nitrosopumilus sp. Classification (GTDB taxonomy): domain Archaea; phylum Thermoproteota; class Nitrososphaeria; order Nitrososphaerales; family Nitrosopumilaceae; genus Nitrosopumilus. The sequence goes on along the minus strand of JAPYTM010000049.1, from coordinate 75 downwards.
CAGTTACTGCTACAATGCTTATGATTGCGACAGCTAGTATCATCATTGCAATTGTTCCAAATTCTGGGACAACTT
>JAPYTM010000048.1 GCA_029941825.1 Candidatus Nitrosopumilus sp. | reverse complement strand
TGATGAGAAAGTATTGTCCAAAATGTAAAATACATACTGAACAAAAAGTCTCCATTTACAAAGCTGGGAAAAGACGTGGTTCTGCTAGAGGTGAACGTCGACATGCAGAACGTAAACATGGATATGGTGGACAAAAGTTCCCAAAACTAGCAAAACCAGCCAAAGTTACAAAAAAAGTTACTCCTATTATGACATGTACTGTGTGTAAAAAGAAATACAATAAAAAAGGTGTTAGAATTAAAAAGTTTGAGTTGATTGCAGCATGAAGAAAGATCATATTGAAATTCCAAAACCATCCAGTAGATTTCAAAAAGTCAACTGTGATGAATGTGGTGAAATTCAAGTTGTGTATTCTCATGCATCAACAATAGTTGCATGTAATTCCTGTGGAAACAATATAGCAGAACCATCTGGCTCAAAAGCTAAGATAAATGGTAAAATTTCAGGTAGTGCTGAGTAGATCATAATCTTGCTTTGTATTTAGATTAAATGCAATTCTTTTGTCATCAATAATGATATAATTTTCAACTATATTTTCAAATGAAGAAATTTTATCTGCATTTATTAAAGAAATTCCTGTAAAATTACATTTTTGATTATTAAAATTTACAGAGTAATCAGATTGAATTCCTAAACTAGTTAAAAATTTGTTTGTAACAAGAATGCTAGTCCAAATATTTTGAGAGTCATATTGATGTACAATTTTTTGTATAATTTGTTGATCTAATAAGGGCAGATCACCAGAAGTTACTAAAATCACATCATGAATAGTTTGTAATACTAAATTAAGATCTTCTACGTAACCAATTCCAGGAGTATCAAAAATTATAATATTATTTTCTTGTAATAATTTTTTTGTTTTAGGGGAATTACAACTAGTGATTGTAAAAATTTTTGAAAAGCAATTTGAATTTTTTAATGAATCAACAACATGTAGAATTACAGGTTTTTTATATTTTAGTAAAAGTTTTTCATCATCTAGATTCATGCGAGATCCTTTACCACCAGCCATTACAATACCAATCATATTGATACAAATACCATCAAAGAAGCCAATCTCGTAAATTCATTAGTAGCACCAAGTACATCACCAGTAATTCCACCAAAACTACGAGTGGATAAAACTAGAAGAAATATTGTTAAAGTAACAGTTACACCAAACATAATCAATCCAGTGGTTTCACCAATTAGGGTTACAGGAACTATCATTATAAGAAAAGCAATTGCAAGTTTTTTCTTATCTTTCATTATCTTAACAAAAGGTGAATTTGAGCCTAGTGATGCTGAATTTCCTAAACTAGCCATTAAAACCATAGAGAATTTTGCCAGAATTTCACTAATTAAAATTGCTTTAAACAAATCAAATCCATTAGTAAGAGAAATTGCAATAACTAATCCAATAAGATATAAAACAATCGCAACAATACCTGCAGAACCAGTGGAAAGATCTTTCATTGCTTTAAGTTTTCTATCTTTACTACCCTTTACCATAAGTCCATCAGCAAAATCAGCTAAACCATCTGCATGATGAATTCCAGTTATTATTGTAATAGATGCAACAACTAACAAACTAACTAGTAATGGATCTAAAAAGAAAGATAATCCAAAACCAAATGAACCAATTAAAAGTCCAATTACAATTCCAACAATAGGAAAAATGTACATGTATTTTGCAATATTATCTAAAGTTGAATTTGAGGATGGAAAAATTGTTAAAAAAGAGAAAACAGATCCTATCTCTTTAAACATGAATCCACCATCCAATTAGTGATAAAATAGTAATTATTGGAATAGTTATAATTCCAAAGAAAAGAATTGCAGTAAGCTTCATCATTGTGATTGCAGAGTAAATATGATCTTGTGTTAATGTAATTTCTCCATCACCTAACTTGTAATGATTTATTTTTTCAAATTTTGTTTCAAGCGCACCAGCAAGTGCAGCCATAGGGTATCCGGCATTATGACTTTCAGTTTTTGTACCATCTCTCATCATAACTTTGTATGATTCTTTCCAATTATTTTTTAAAATTACAGCAGAAAATACCATTATTAATCCTGTAAGTCTAGATGGAATAAAATTTACAATTGTATCACAAGTTGCTCCAAACCATCCAACATTTTTGAAAATATCAGTTTTGTATCCAATCATTGAATCTGCAGTATTGATTACTCTATACACAAACGCTCCAGGTAATCCAAAAAATGCAAAATAAAATAGAGGCCCAGTAATACCATCAACAGTATTTTCACTAATACTCTCAAGCACGCCTGAAATTACGTGATTTTTATCCAAATTTTTGGTATTTCTCTTTACAATCATAGATAAATTAGTTCTAGCTATTTCAAGATTATCTTGATCAAGTGACTCCAATACTGCTTTAGCATGTTTTTCCATCCCATGTATAGCAATAGTAGTTTTGAGTAATAATGCACCAACAATTATAGATACAATTAATGAAACATAATCAATTACAATTAGAGATAGCATAGTACTTAATATGAAAAGTAGTAGAAGTACAATTCCAGAAGTAGTTGAAATAATTAAAATTCCTCCAAGTTTCTCTAAAGTAGGATTTTGATTTTTTGCAATAGGTGTTAGTTTTGCAATTAATCCCCCAATCCAAACAGTTGGATGATATTTATTTTTAGGATCTCCAAATATTAAATCAATAAATATTGCAATTCCAATAACCATAATAGATTCAAAGATCATTTCAACATCTTCTCTATGGATTTGATATCAATATTTGATTCTACAATTTTTGCTAAATTATTTAATTCATTATCAATTTTTAAAATATTTTTCTTAGTCCAGATAATTTTTTTAGGTTTAGCATTTAGAGAATCTTCTTCTGGTAAATTTAATGAAATCATTGGTATAGTACCAAGTACAGGAATTTTTGTAATATTCTTAAGTTTTTGAAATCCAGGTTTTAATACATTAATGTCACCTCTAAATTTGTTAAAGATAAAACCTTTAACCAATTTTTGATATTTTTTTTCAATTAGTGACATTGTTCCAACAATACTTGCAAATGAACCACCTCTATCAATATCAGATATTAATAATACAGAAGCATTGGCCTGTTTTGCAACTCTCATATTTGCAATATCAAATTTTTGTAGATTAATTTCTGCTGGAGAACCTGCACCTTCCAAAATAATTAAATCAAATTTTTTCTGTAAAGTTTTTAGGGATTTTGATACTATTTTTATTCCATCATTATTTACAAACTTTTCATAATAATTTTTTGCATGCATTTTCTTGTACCGCTTGCCATTTAGATACACCATGCTGTAATAATTTCCAAGAGGTTTGAGTAAAATTGGATTCAAATCAGAGACGATATTACATCTAGCACCAATCGCTTGAATAGCTTGAGCACGAGAAATTTCAAAATCGGGTGTAATATACGCAAAATTAGACATATTTTGGGATTTGAATGGTGCTACACGATAACCCTTGTCTGAAAAGATTCTACAGAGAGCTGCAACTAATGTTGTTTTTCCAGCACCTGAAGATGTTCCTTGGATCATTAAAGATTTCATGTAATTTTCTCCAATGCTTTTACTAATTTTACATTATCCTTATGAGATTTTACAGCTATACGAAAATATTGATTATCTAATCCTCTAAAATTTTTACAATCACGAATTAAGATCTTATGTTTAAGTAATTTTTGTTGTAGTTTTGTTGAATCATATTTTGTTTTAATTAAAATAAAATTTGTAGATGAATCATTGCAGTCAAATCCATCTAATTGAGAAATTTTATTTTTTAAATAAATTAATTCTTTTTTTATTACTAATTTTGATTTTGTTAAATGAGAATTATTTTTTATAGCTATTTTTGCAGCATCTTGTGCAAGTGAATTAACACTCCAAGGAATTTTTATTTTTTGTAAAATTTCAATTAATTGTTTTGATGCTGCAGCGTATCCAATCCGTATTCCAGGTAATCCAAAAGATTTTGTTAAAGAACGTAAAACAAAAAGATTGTCATATTTTTTTACATAGGATATAACAGATTCATTTGATTCTGGAACTAATTCAATAAAACATTCATCAATAAATATAATTGAAGAAAGTTTTTTTGCTTTTTGAATAATTAAATTTAATTGTTCTTTTGATAATAATTTTCCTGTTGGATTATTTGGATTACAAAGAAATACACATCCATTTCGAGGAATTTGTGAAATAAATGAATCTATATCTTTAGATAAATTCATTGTTTTAAAATATGAAATCTTACAATCATTAAGTTTTGCTACTGTTTCATATTCTTGAAATGTAGGAATTGGTATCAAAACTTTAGTTTTTTGAGATAGAAAGGCAAAAGAGAAATTATAAATTATTTCAATTGCGCCATTTCCAACCATTAGATTTGATTTTGGTAAACCTGTGTATTTTTTTAGACTTGAAATTAATTCTGTAGAATGAAAATCAGGATAATTTTGAATACTATTCAAATTTTTTTTGAGAGTGGCCTTTACGGATAATGGAATTCCAATAGGGGTAGTATTTACACTAAAATCAATTACATTTGGATCAAGATTTTTTATTGAATTTTTTCCACCATGTATTATTGGAATATGCTGAATAATTGATGACTTTGTTTGTATTTTCACAGTTCCAAACAGGATTGGGCGATTTAGTATGTTGTGGTAATCCAGAAAACGATTATTAATTGAGGCGATCAAATATCAAATTATGGGTAAAAAAAGAGTTGCAATTATTGGAGTTACAGGCGCTGTAGGTCAGGAATTTGTACAATCATTAGATAATCATCCCTGGTTCCAAGTAACTCAAATTGCAGCATCTGAACGATCTGCTGGTAAAAAATACATTGATGCTATAAGAGATCCAAGTGGAATTATAGCATGGGATGTAGGTGATGAAATTCCAGAATATATCAAAGAAATGGAAGTTAAAACAGTTGACGGGTTAGATGTTTCTCAATTAGATTTAGTATTTTCTGCAGTAGAATCAGAAGCCGCTAAAGATATTGAAAGTAAAATGGCAGTTGATGTACCAGTTGTTTCAACTAGTTCTGCTTATAGATATGAAGATGATGTGCCAATACTTATTCCAGGAATTAATGATGAACAAATGGAATTACTTGAAATTCAAAAGAAAAATAGAAATTGGAAAGGTTGGATAGCACCGTTACCAAACTGTACTACAACAGGTTTAGCAATTACACTAAAACCATTATTTGAAAAATATGGTGCAAAAAAAGTTATGATGACTTCAATGCAGGCAATATCAGGAGGTGGAAAATCAGGCGTATCAGCAATGGGAATTACTGATAATATTATTCCATATATTCCAAAAGAAGAAGGAAAAGTAAAACTAGAAACAAGAAAAATTTTAGGTAAACTAGAAAATGGTAAGATCAGAGATGCAGACATTAGAATTAGTTGTACTTGCACTAGAGTTCCTGTAATAGATGGGCATACTGAGTCTGTTTTTGTTGAAACTACTAAAGAGATAGATCCTCAAAAGGCAAAAGAAATGTACAATCAATGCAACCAAGATATTTCTGTAGCAGGATTACCATCAGCTCCAGAAAAATACTATGCATTTCATGAAGATCCTACAAGACCTCAACCAAGAATGGAAAGATCTGTTGGTGGTGGAATGACGACAACAATTGGAAGAGTTGAAAAAGAAGAATTGTTTGAGAATGGACTCAAATACATGTTGTTCTCACACAACAAAAAAATGGGTTCAGCAAAAGGTGCAGTTTTGTTAGCAGAAATGTTATACAAAAAAGGTAAGATTTAGACTATTTTTGTAATTTTTACAATAATAACTTTATAAGAACCAGAAATCTAGATCGACTCGGGTGTTTTAAACGGTAAAAGTAGATGATTTGGATTTACAGATTTTATCAGAATTATCTAACGATGGATCAATTTCAGTTCCACGTTTATCAAAAAAAATAGATGTTAATGCATCAGTGGTATACTCTAGAATCAAAAGGTTAGTCAAGAGAAAGCTAATCGAGAGATTCACAATTGTTGTAAATAATGCCGAACTGGGATACAGTGTAAAAGCATTAACTGGAATTAATATGGATACAAAAAAACGCGATCATATAATTGAAGAATTATTTAAGATTGATGGAGTTCGAGAAGTTGCAGAAGTTACAGGTAGGTTTGATATTTTAGTTACCATGTATTCAAAATCACTAGATCAAATGCATAAATTAGTCTCAGAACAAATTGGTCGAATTGAAGGAGTTCAATCTTCAGAATCATTTATTGAAATGAAATCAAGAACTAAAGCAATGCCATATATGCCAATAAAGAGCAGTGACTAATAATGCAGAAACAAAAATCTGAATCTCGTGTTGCAGTATATTATGAATTAACAAAACCAAAGATTTGGTATTTACTAGTATTTACTGCATTTGGGGCAGCATTAACAGCATCTAATATTTACGGTATTGAAATTTCTCCAGCAACATGGTTACTAATGCTATTTTCTGTTGCAGCAGGATCAGCAGCTGCTAATACTTTGACAAACTATCACGATAGGGATATTGATGCAATTATGGA
>JAPYTM010000047.1 GCA_029941825.1 Candidatus Nitrosopumilus sp. | reverse complement strand
GCATTAGAACACATTAGATTAGAATATGATGGAACAGTAAGAGATCCACATGGTCACATTGTTCAATTCCTTTATGGTGAAGATGGAATAGATGTAGCAAAAAGTGATCATGGTGAAGCATTCAACAGTGTTAGATTAACTGAATCTCAAAGTATGGTTGATTCTGGAAAGAAAGCAACAAAAGAAGAAATTGAAACTCTTACTAAAAAATACGCCAAGACATTTAATCCACGATTAACTAAAAATCTAATTGATGCATTACAAAAATCCACTCTAAGTAAAGATGGTGTAGAAAATGTTTGTAAGAAAGGATTATCATTATACAATAAAGCTAAAGTGGAACCTGGTCAAGCAGTAGGAATTGTCACTGCACAATCAATTGGTGAACCTGGTACTCAGATGACTTTGAGAACATTCCACTTTGCAGGAATTAAAGAAAGAAATGTCACTTTAGGTTTACCGAGATTGATAGAACTCGTTGATGCAAGAAAGAAACCAGTTACCCCAACTATGGATATTTATCTTGATAAAGAATCAAAGAACTCACGAGAAAAAGCTATTGAAGTTGCAAGAAATGTCTTACAAACTAAAGTAAGTGCATTAATTGCAGATAGTGAGACTGATTACTCCACTCAAATTCAACTTATTGTAAGTGAAAATAGACTTAGGGAGAGAGGGTGCACAATTGCTGAAATTGAAGATGCACTTTCATCAAACAAGAAATTCAAACTAGAAACTTCTGGGGAGGTAATAACTCTGAAACTAGTTGATGAATCAGACACTGCAACAGTTATTGCAATTAGAAATAAAGTTCTTAACACTACTGTTAAAGGAGTTCCAGATATTGCACGTGTAACCTTAGTACAAAAAGATGATGAATGGGTAATTCAAACAACCGGATCTAACATTGCTAAAGTCCTTGAAGTTAAAGGAATTGATAAAAGAAATGTTAGAACAAATAATGTCTTTGAAATTGCAGGAACATTAGGTATTGAGGCTGCAAGAAACTCTTTGATTAATGAATTAAATCATACTTTAGGTGACCAAGGACTGGAAGTTGATAACAGATACATCATGTTAGTGTCTGATTTAATGTGTTCAAGAGGTTATATGCAACAAATTGGCAGACATGGAATTGCAGGTAGCAAAAATAGTGTTCTTGCAAGAGCAGCATTTGAGATTACAGTACCAACACTTGCAAAAGCAGCTCTTATGGGTGAGATTGAGCAACTGAAAGGTATTACAGAAAATGTAATTGTTGGAAGTAACATTCCAATTGGAAGTGGCACTGTTGATTTATACATGCAAGTAAGCAAGAAAAAATGAGGAACTCTTAGAGAACTTTTTTGTGATAATTATGGCTGATGAAATTTCAACATTAATGATTAACAACAGAGACAAAGATGTACTACTTCGATTACGAAATGACAAAACCATTCATGGAACTTTAAAAGAATTTGATATTCACATGAATTTGACTCTGGAGAATGCAGAAGATATCACTGATGAAACACCTGTAAAACTTAACACTATTCTATTACGTGGAGATAATATTTTACTAATCTCTCTTCCAAAAGAATAATCTTAGACTCTTTCAAATATTAAATTCAATCCGAGATTTTTTTATATTTATTTTCTTTTTTTTCCATTTGTTTTTTTCTTTTGATGTATATGGTTTTCAATAAACCTATAAAGCCCTGTCAAGACGATCGTCTATCGGATATACATGAGTAAGATTCTTGAAAAATCATTAAAGGATGCCCTAAAAGAGGACAAGCTAACATTTGGGACTAGACAAGTTTTGAACTCTGTAAAAAATTCCAAATTAATTGTGTTATCTCAATCAGTAAAAAAAGAGATGCTTGAGAAAATCGAAACAAATGCAAAAAAAGAGAAAATACCTCTCGTAAACTTTCAAGGTACTTCAGTCGCATTAGGGAGACTATGTGGCTTACAATTTAGAATTTCTACACTCTCATTCACATCAATACCTGATGCAAACATCACATCAATTATAAAAGATACAACAGTTGAGGAAAAAAATGATTAACGATATTACATTCAATGAAAGTTTAAATGAGACATTTTTTGTTCGGAGTTAAACAGGAATTTCTATGACACAATCTATAAAATTATCTACTGATCAAATGCGTATGATGTCACTTTTCCAAAATGTAACTGGTGCTACTGCGCGTGACTGTGTAGAAGATGAAAAACAAGATAGAGTAATTTTTGTAGTTAATACTGGTAAAATGGGTTTAGCAATTGGTAAAGGCGGTGTTCACATCAAATCATTACAAAATATTGTTAAAAGAAATGTGGAGCTAGTAGAGTTTCATGAGGATCCTGCAAAATTTTTATCTGGTTTACTAAATTCTAAACTAATTTCTGATGTTAAAATTAATGACAGACTTGATGGTTCAAAACAAGCAATTATTTTAGTTGATCCAAGAAAGAAGGGTATCGTTGTTGGTAGAGAAGGCAGAAATGCTGAAAAAGCAAGAATGCTTGCTAAAAGATATTTTAATATTACAAGTGTATTGATTAATAGCCCTGAACGAGCAACAATGGAGCTATAAGATATGAGAAAATCACCACTTGGGTTATTTGCAGGTAGGGTTCTAACAGCCAAGAAAAAGAAACAACGTTGGGCAATTTCTACATACAAAAGAAGAAAATTAGGTATTGATAAAAAATCAGATCCTCTTGGTGGAGCACCACAAGGTAGAGGTATTGTTTTAGAAAAAGTAGGTATTGCTGCAAAACAACCAAACTCTGCTATTAGAAAATGTGTTAGAGTTCAATTAATTAAAAACGGTAAAACAGTTACAGCATTCTTGCCACGAGATGGTGCAATGAATTTCATTGATGAACACGATGAGGTAACCATTCAAGGAATGGGTGCAACTCAAGGTGGTGCAATGGGAGATATTCCTGGAGTTAGATTCAAAGTTTTCAAAGTTAACGGTACTTCACTACATGAATTAGTAATTGGAAAGAAAGAGAAACCAAGGAGATAGAAATGGCTGAAACTAAAAATTTACTATTATTTAGAAAATGGGATTTATCAGACATCGAAATAAAAGATCCTGGATTAAAAACTGCTATCTCTCTAAGAAAGCAAATCTTACCATACACATTTGGTCGTTCAGCACTAAAACGATTCAATAAAGCAGATGTAAACATTGTAGAACGATTAATGAACAAGACAATGCACTTTGGTAAAAAATATGCAAAAAATACAGGTAGAATGACTGGTAAAAAAACCAAAGTACTCAACACTGTAAAAACTGCATTTGAAATTATTGCACTAAAGACTGGAAAAAACCCAGTAGAAATTTTGGTAAGGGCTGTAGAGTTTTCAGCACCAAACGAGGATACAACTAGAATTGTTTATGGTGGAACTACATATCACGTATCAGTTGATGTTGCACCAATTAGACGAGTTGATATGGCTTTGAAATTTATCGCAGATGCAATCAAAGAGGCAACATTTTCTAATCCAAAACCAATTGAGGAGCATATGGCAGAACAAATAATGCTTGCTGCTGCTAATGACCCTTCTGCTCCTTCTGTAAAGAAGAAACATGAGCTAGAAAGAATAGCACAAGCATCAAGATAGATATTTTATCTTATTCAATTTAGTGTAGTAATTTTTTAGGTAGCCCGAGGCAGATTCGAACTGCCGTCTCCGCCTATCCACTCTTGAGATCCAGAGGGCAGAATCCTTGACCACTAGACTATCGGGCTACTTGAAGAAATTTTGAGTATTCAGAATATAATGATTTGCTGTATTACTTTATTCGTACTTCATGAATTGCAGTTGCATAGTTACATGGAGCTCGTAATCTCATGTATGGGATCAATTTGAAATGAATTGAATAGATGTTTTTTTCTTTTCTAATAATTCCCTTTTGCATTAGTGATACCAATCCTCTAGATGTTACAGTAATGGTTACATTTTTTTTAACACATACCTCATCACGTTTTTGCTGATATCTTTTTAGTGAAAATGCAACATCATTAATTTCTAAAATTAATGGCCAAATAATTTCAGCCCAAACAAATCGTCTGTTTTCAGTAGCTGATGCGTATTTGCCTTTTTCACTCAACATTAATAATAACTGCCTCAGATGTTATAACTTGTCAGTTGTCTCAAAGCGAAATTAAAGAATCACTGGACTTACTAGAAAAAGATTGGGATGTTGACCCAATTTTACGCAAATTCATGCTAGGTGGAATTACTGATGTGTCTGACTACCCAATCAAAGTTAAAGATGTAATTTTTCATGTGCCCTATTTGAATTCTGAAAAAAAATATATTTTATGGAAATGTTATTGGCCTGATTGTCACAACTGTTGTGATAGACAAGGTCGTTTACCACTAACGTCAGATGATCTAATAACCATCGGTAAGGGACTAAAATATGCGAAAACTTCTGATTTTATAAAAAATGAAACTAATATTGTTACATATTCAGAACCTGGTCCATCAGGTCAGCAAACTACGATGACTACAATTAATCTCAAAAGAAAAACTGATGAAACAGAGGCAGATGATGGAACTCACATCTCTTGTAGGTTTTTGGATAAGGAAGGGGGGTGTTCTATGCATCCAGACAGACCTGGTGTATGCTACTTGTACCCTTTTAGTACTTGGCTTGAAAATGAAAAAGGAATAGCACGAGTTCATGCCACATACCAATTTACTGGTGATTGTCCTGGGTTTTACTTGGCAGAGAATTTAGACCCAATGAAAGATGAATTCAAAGCGTATTCAAAGACAATCTATGATTACAACATGGCATCAAATAGAACAAACAGAGAAGGATTTGGATCTACTAGTTTTAGTTAAGCTTTAGCAACCTTAATCAAATTACTAATTTTAATATCCATTCCAAACCTACTCTCTTTCTTTTTCATGTATAGGAATATTGCAATAAAGTCTGGCAATGCTTTGATGAATGAAAAGTTTTTCTGAATTTTTGCTCTAACAAAATTAAACACTTTGCCATAAATTTTGAAATGTTTATCCACTGCTTTTTCATATGCTGCAAAATCATTCATGTTTTCCAAGAATATCTCAACACATTGCATTGATGGAATGATTCCCTCTCCTAATAAAGCAAAGACTGTTCCAATTGATTCTCCAACTCCTACCACCTTACCTTTGTAGTATGGTTTGCACTTGTCAGGTGTTGCAAGTCTTATTGGTCTACCCTTTGTTTGAATAACTTTACCGCCATGTTTCTTTAGGAATTCATCAGTAACTTTGATGTGATTCTTTTTGTAATCTCCAGCTCCAATGTGTGCCCATTTCTCCCCTAGTGGGAAATACCAAAAGTATCCTGACATTCCAGGAAACGGTTCTATATAGAAATCATCATAGGGAACACCATTTTCATATTCAACTTTGTATTCATAAGTTGGTAAGAAAAAATCCTCTTCCATTTTTGGCAGGTAAATTCTATGAAATCCTGTACAGTCAACTATCATGTCATATTCTTTTTCTAACTCTTCAAGTTTTGGTGCAGTGCCATATCTAATGTTACAATCTTTAATGAAATCTTTAATCAATCCTAGCTTGTTGTATGTACATAATCCATGTAATCCAATGTCAAACTTTACCCCATTAGGCATTTTGACATGCATCTGTTTTCCATCATGAATTACAAAATCCTCAAAATTTCTACCAGTCTTTTTACAAAATTTGTCCAGTTCTACTTTAGTTGTCCCCCATGCACAAATAGAATCGTGTCTTTCCTCAACCATTCGCTCATATCCAGTAACTTCGTGTTCAGAATCTTTTAGTCTAGCCATCAGGTATGATCCTGCGACCCCCATTCCCATTACTGCTATCTTCAAGATATTTTCAGAGTCCTTTGTGCCCAATAAAAACACTATCTGATGGTATGACTCATTTCACTAGTAGAAACCCATAGTGTTTGTTAAATATCAATATCACTTAATGATATTAAGAAAAGGTAGTCTGTCGTCTGAGTACTCTAGTTTCAGACCTTAAGACAATCACTGTCATTAGAATGCCTATCTGGTTTCTGATCTTAAGTGATAGAACTGTCATCTGGACTCGAGGTCTTGATCTTAAGTTCGAGTTGCCTTTTCGTTTACATTAAATTTGGAGAATCAAATGTGCCATATGTGAACACCTTTGATGCCATTAGAGGAAGACGTGCAATAAAGAAATTTGATAGTACATACAAGATGAGTACAGATGATGTCAAATCACTAATGGAGTTAACCATTTTGTCCCCAACTAGTTATAATCAACAAAACTGGAGATTCATTACAGTTACAGATCAGGATGTTAAAGAGAAAATTTCAGTAGCATCTCGTGGGCAAGCACAACCAAAAGATGGCTCTCTAGTTATAGTTCTCTGTGGAAATACTAACGCATGGAATCAAGACCCAAAACGATACTGGAAAAATAACACTCCAGAAAAACAAGAACTAGTTAAAACTAATTTAGCTAAAAAATATACTGACAACCCTCAGAATCGTCGAGATGAAGTATTTCGTTCATGTGGATTTGCAGCTCAAACCATTATGCTTGCAGCAAAACAGATGG
>JAPYTM010000046.1 GCA_029941825.1 Candidatus Nitrosopumilus sp. | reverse complement strand
TTTTAGAAATTTCAACTAGCATTTTAGCTGCTGGATGTTGAACATCAATTTCTTTGAGAATTGTAGCACCATCATTTGTAATAGTAACATCGCCTAAGGAATCAACTAGCATTTTATCCATGCCTCTTGGACCTAAACTGGTACGAACAATTTCAGCGATAATTTTTGATGCTGCAATGTTATTTTTTTGGGCATCTCTACCTTTAGTTTGTGTACCGCCTTCCTTTAACAATACAACAGGCATATTTCCTTTAGAAGTAGCTTGCATACCCATAAGTGCAAAAACTCCAGATTCCCCTTTTATACCTTCCAGATCAAGATGAAGAAATTTGATGTAGTATCGGTGTTTTTAAATTGGTAAAATAAAATTTGGAAATATGGCAAAGTCACAAAATAAAGAAGCTTATGATAAAATTTTCACAAAATTAAAAGAACATCACAAATGGTTTGAAAATTCAATTCCATTAATTGCGAGTGAAAATATTCCTAGTCCTGCAGTTAGAGAGGCAATAATTTCGGATTTTGGGAATAGATACGCTGAAGGGTGGCCAGGGGAGAGAGTGTATGCTGGATGTATCTACATTGATGATGTAGAGTTTGAATGTATGAAATTAGCAAAAAAATTATTCAAAGCTAAGTTTGCTGATGTACGACCAATTTCTGGAGTTGTTGCAAATTTAGCAGTATATTCTGCTTTTACAAATCCAGGGGACGTAATGTTAGCACCTTCTATTCCTGCAGGTGGACATATTTCCCATGGTAAAAAAGAGCATTTTGGAACTGCAGGGTTAGTTCACGGATTAGAGATAGAGTTCTATCCATTTGATGCTCAAGAGATGACAATTGATGTGGATAAAACAAAGCAAAAAGTAAAGGATCTAAAAAAAGAAAATCATCTTCCAAAAATGGCAATGTTTGGTGGTTCATTGTTTTTGTTTCCACATCCCGTCAAAGAATTATCAGATTTTCTAAAAAGTTATGGTATGCACATTAATTATGATGCAGCACATGTTGCTGGATTAATTGGTGGTGGTAAATTCCAAGATCCTTTGCGTGAAGGTGCAGATACAATGACCATGAGTACTCACAAAACATTGTTTGGACCACAAGGTGGACTTGTTTTAGGTTCTAAAGAACATGAAGAAGTAATCAAAAAAGCAACATTCCCAGGTCTTACAAGTAGTCATCATATTCATCATATGGCAGGAAAAGCAGTAGCATTTGCAGAGGCTTTAGAGTTTGGAAAAGATTATGCAGTACAAGTAATAAAAAATGCAAAATTACTTGCTGATGCTTTAAGTGATGCAGGATTCAAAGTGTTAGGAGAGAGTAGAGGGTTTACACAATCACATCAGATAGCAGTTAATGTTTTAGATTATTCTGATGGTGGTAAAGTTGAATCAGATTTAGAAAAAGCTAACATCATTGTAAATAGACAGCTCATTCCAGGAGATATTAAAGCAGGGCGAAATTATTTCCATCCTGGAGGAATTAGATTAGGAGTTTCAGAGATTACTAGACTTGGAATGAAAAAATCTGAAATGCAAGAAATTGCATCTTTCATAAAACAAATAATCATTGAGAAGAAGGATCCAAAGAAAATTCTCTCTAAGGTTAAAATTTTGAGAAAAGACTATCAAAAAGTGAAATTCTGTTTTGATAATAAATTAGGTGCCTACGAATACGTTAAACTTAGATAAGTTTTAGGAATAATCAGTAAGAAGTTGTTGATCTCCTTTACTTTTACCAAATACTAATTCTATCTCATCAGAAAGTGCTTGAATACGTCCTTTTTGATATTCACCAACATCATATTTCTCAACAAGTCTCTTTGCAAGTTTTAGATATTTTTCTACTGAACCTCTGGTAATAGTAGCAATTAGTTTGTGAGAACAAGTACATGTTTGGATAAGAGGCATTCGACGATATGATTTCCCACATGCAGTACACCGAAAGCTCTGCCTAGCATACGCTCGAAGATTGCCCATTAAATCTGGTACAAGATGGGTAGAAATTACATTGGAAACAATTTCTGATGTATTTACTGCATCAATTAATTCTGCGTTTCTTACTTGCATATCAAATTTGTCTAGCATTGAGCCAAGAGTAGAATATGCACTACGAGATTTTGAAGTGGTGAGTGATGATGTTTTATGTGTAAAAAAATAATCATAAAATTGTCTTTCAGTATCAATTCGTGATCCAACAATTTCTACTGATTTTACATTTGAGGCTTTGACTTGTTGTAAAGTAGACTCAAAGAACTCTAAGGGGAATAGTTTTGTAACTTCAAGATTGTGTGCTTGTGGTTGAGATTCGTGTGGTAAAACAAGTGGTTGAATAAGTAATGGTGCATCCATCAAACCACCTATTCTATCAGAAAGAAATTGCCTTGAGAAATTAAGTAAACTATCCATTAGAAGCATAATTGAATCTGCGTCACCGTCTGCATCTCTTCTTTTTGCAGAATGCCAATTAGGAGTTGCAAAACAAACATGAGTTTCAGTATATCCAATTATTCGTCCGACAATTCCAACAGAAGTGTGTGGAGCTAATCCAATTATCAAATGACCAAGAAGATTTTCAATATTTTTTACATTATAAAATGAAGATTTACCATAAAATTTCTCCATTAGTGTATCAATGTATTTACAAGTTGAAACAAGATATCTCCCACTTGCATAAGGAATTATCACATCTTGCATACGAAGTTCAATGGTTTGATCTAAATTTTCAATAGGATTTCCTTCAATATCATGAGAATAACCTAATTCTTTTAATTTTTCAATTGTTGTTCCAATCCATAATGGTTTGAAGTGAGTTAATGGAGAATTAGTTGCATCTAATCTAACGGTTCCATCTTTAAAGACTGTAAGACCAAAGTTTTGACGTACAAGGCCTTTTTCAAGAGGTTCAGCAATTTTATTTTGATTGATTAATTCCTTAACACCTTTGAATGGTTCTTGTGCACGTAAACGCATTTTTTCTTGAGCCAAAAGCAATCTTGCTTTGAGTGGGAATTCTTTATGTGAATGAGATGGTGCTTTGCGTTTACATTTTTCACAAAATGGTTCATTGAGAATATCTCTACAATTAGAACATCTGTAAGTGATTGCTGTTTTTATACCACATTTTGGGCATTTTATGCTAATAGAAGGTTCATTGCATTGAGTACAATGTCTGTTGAATAGATTTGCAAAGAAATGTTCATTTCTGGATGCCTTAAGAAGATCTCTTGTAGGTCCTCCTTTGTCACTAACTGGAAACAAAGTATGTGTTGGAGGTTTCATTTGTCTAGGAGCTGCTTTTTCAGGTCTTCCTATTCTAACACCAATTGATGTTGAGAATTTATTTCTAATTTGAATTCCTGATGATTTTGATAAAATTTTTGGGACTGATAAATCACTAATTGTTGGTTTTATTCTAAATAATAGATTAAAGAAAATTTTTACTTCTAGTTCTTCCAAAATTATAATTTCATTATCAATTTTATGAGGAGTACCCAACTTTTCAAGAATTTTTTTAGTTTCAATTGAATATTCAATGGATTTTTCACTGACTTTATTTGGTTCTAATAATTCACTTAGTTCTTGAGAAGAAATCATATCCCAAAAATACAGATATTGTGGATGAAGAGAAATTTGAAAATCAAGAGATAATTTTAGTGCATCATCAAATGTTGGTATTTTATTCAAAAATTGGTTTAGAAATTTGTCTTCAGGCTCATATTTTTGGATTATTTGTTTTAGTTCTTCAATCCAAAATTCCTCTACATATCCAGACGGAATAAGTTGAGCATTATTTTCAAGAAAGTCCCCAAATGTAATTAAAATATCACCAAGATGAAGAATTTTTTCAATTTCATTTTTAATTTCTAATCCATGTTTAACATCTCTAATTTTTACAACATTTCCATTATTCAGCCGAACTGTTGGAGTATCAATTGAATCAACAAAGGCAACTGTTGCTCCTTTTCCTGGAAGATCAATTTTGACTTGAGTTCCTACTACTATTGTATGATCAAGAATTTCTCCAATTACAGGATGAATTCCCACTGCAGCAAAGCCAGTATTACATGCTCTGCCATATCTTAACCGAAATCCTCCTAATTTGTTAGGCATTGATAGTACTGATCTGCCTGTAATTACCTCACGCATTCTTTTAGCAGCAGCATCTTCTTGATTGTCACCTGTTTGGATTGCTCCTTTTAGTTCACCAAGCCATTCCCAACCATCTAGATTATACATTTCAATTCTTTGGAGAAGTTTCTTGGATCTTCCAATTAATCCATCATTTAATACACGTAAAGCGCCGCCTCTAACCCTATCAGTTTTGATACGAGTCATTCCTTTGTGATTTACAACTTCGTATGGATCAGTATCTACACCGTCTAATTCTACTGGAAGATTAGAAATTACATGTACAATATCTTCATCTAAAATATGAAATTGGAAACTACTTGCTTCTCTTTCGTAGATTCGAAGTTCTTCAACAAATCTACCTGTTTCATCATCAAATGAATTTGCTTGAAATTTTGCTAATCCTACTGCTTTTCTAACATGATCTGCAATTAGCATAGTAACTGCAGATTCTGTTCCTCCTGCTGAGCGCATTGGTCCTGCAATAGAAATTGAAAGATATTCTGTTCCATCTTTGTTTTTCTTAATCTTTACTTCACTAATTCCTTGAAGTGGAGCAATAGTTACCCCTTCAGTTACAATTGCTAATCCTACACGAACTGCAAGATCTAATTTATCTTCTAAGGTTGCATCAGGAAGTGCATGTTTTCCCAGAGCAATCTCTTTTGAGAGAATTAGAGCAGAAAGTTCTTTCCCATGAACTTTTAGTAATTCTCTAAGTGGATCTGCAATATCAATATCATGCATTTTGGCAACTCGATCTGCTAAGTCAAATGCAATTTTTGGTTCAATAATGCCTGATGAATCTACTAAGGTTGATTTTGCCTCTGCTGCCTTCTCAAAAATAGAATATGATTCAGTTGATAGATTTGAGTAGTAATCAAAATAATAATCAGGCATCTTAATATCCTTAATTCGAGAAATCGCGTCATTTTCAGACATAATACAGTTCTATTACTTACTTCTTTGAATTGCTTTTGCTATTTCTTCGAGTTTTTTGATGCTTCCACCTTTTTCAAGAAACGTTCCAATAACTAAAGCGTCAGCTCCTGCTTTTACCAAACTTTGGGCAGTTTTCACATCTTTAATTCCTCCTCCTACTATCAAAAATCCATTAAATGCATGTCTAACTGTTTGAACCATTTCAGGAGTAACATTGGTTTTAGCACCAGAACCTGCTTCTAAATACACAAATCGCATACCAAGAAATTGGGCTGCAAGGGCATATGCTGCAGCAATTTTTGGTTTTTCAAAAGGAATTCCGCGTGCTGAACCTACAAACCAAGCAGACGTTCCATCACCTATGACTAAATAAGCAGTCGGGAGTGGTTCTAGACCAAATTTTAGAACACTTGGAGCAGCTAATGCTTGTGCTTGTGTGATAAAGTATGGATTTTCTGAATTCATTAAAGAGCTAAACAGAATTGCATCAGCGTCTGGAACAACTCCAGTGACATTGCCTGGAAATAAGATAATTGGGATTTTGATGCCTTTCTTGATGCCTTTAACCACTTGAGACATCTCAATTTGATCAGTAGCAGATGAACCACCAACTAGTATTGCAGAAGCTCCAATATTTTCTACATCTTTAGCTAGCTTACTTGATGCCTCTAAATTTGATACTTCAGAATCAATTAACACAAACAACAATGCATTTTTCTTTTTTAATTCAGATTTTAGGAATGATTCAACTTTATTTCCAGCCATAAAGGTGGTTTGTAGATGACTCTTTAAAGTTTAATTGGAATATCAATATACAGATTTGTATAGCTATGACAGAGATTAAAGAATCAAATTTTAACAATATTATTCAACAAATCATCAAAAAATCATTGTTTACAGAGCGACAAATTGAAATTATTTTAAATCAGAAGGATCTTTTAGAGTCCAAGTTTTCAATTTCAAAAGGTGCGTATTATAGGCAAGTTGGTCAATCTAGAGAGAAATTAATTGGATTATACTACACAATCATCCTTTTTCGTGGTTTAGGCATACTTTTGCCTGATGATATTGATGTGATGTCTAAACTTTCTGAACAGATTAGTGTGATTAATGATAGTGATATTTTTCCAGAAAGAGAAGATGAAGTGATAAGTGTGATAGATAAACTGATACGTCAGGCATGTAATATGTGATGATTGTGATTAGATAGTTCTTCTTCAAGATGATAGGTTTGTGATAATAGATGTGAGATTGTTAATCTAAAGTGTGAAAAAATATTGGTCAATCACAATAAATCACAATGCAGGCATAAAATCTGTGATGTTAATAGAAGTTCCTGAACCTGAAGTGATTTTAAGTGTGATTGTTGCATTTTTGATAGGTTTGGCAGGATTATATGCTTACTTTAAAGTCAGACCATTCATCAAATCTAAGAATGAGATGACTGATATATCACAATCAGAGCGTTTGGAATATTATGAAAAACAGTTAATTGATATGAGAATACGCCTAGATGCAATAGAAATACAAGGTATTGAACAAAAGATTGAGGATCCTAACTTGGAATTAAAGCAATTTTTAGAGAAGTTAGCAAAGAATGAAGTTCAAGAAAAGGAGGTTACAGATCAAGTTATTCAGCCCAAAACTATACTTGAAAAAACAGTTTTGACGCCTAAAATTACCAATATTGAATATTCTAGTCCAACAAATCACGTGTTACATTTAATCACAAACAAAGCTATGACA
>JAPYTM010000045.1:2752-6828 GCA_029941825.1 Candidatus Nitrosopumilus sp. | reverse complement strand
TTTGAAGAATATCTAAATCTGTTTTTGCTTTAGGTCCACCTGCAATCACAATTGGCACTGGTGTACTTTTTACAATTTTTGTAAATGAATCAATGTCTCCTGTGTATAGTGTCTTGACAATATCTGCACCACATTCAGCTCCAATTCTTGCAACATGTGCAACGATTTCAGGATCATGTGGGTTTTTGATATTTTCCCCTCTTGGATACATCATTGCTAATAATGGCATTCCCCATTTGTGACATTGATCAGCAGTCATTCCAAGTTGTTCTAACATTTCTGGTTCTTCTTTACCTCCAATGTTGATATGTAATGAAATTCCATCTGCACCCATTGCCACTGCTTCTTTTACTGTTCCTGTAAGCATTTTTCGATTAGGTGATAATGATAAAATTGTACTACTTGAAAGATGAACTAAAATACCAATTTTAGTTGGTTTAGGTAATGTTTTTAGAATTCCTTTATTGATAATTACACTTGTAAGTCCATGTCCTTCACATTTGTAAATTGTAGATGCTGGATCTTCAAGACCCTCGATGGGACCATTTGAAATCCCATGATCCATTGGAATACAAAGCATTCTTCCTTTTCTGAGAATTCGATTAAGTCTAATTTGATTACCTGATACCATAAGTTGATCTGATTTTTGCGCCCTACTTAAAAATAACGTGAATCAATTAACTTCAATTTATTAAAAATTGAGCCCAAACATATGATTTGTTTATTTTTTTGTACATACACTCTGTCAAGAATTAAATAGAAATTCGTAAGACTGGGAAACAATTGAGCCAAACTACAGAACAAATACAAAAAAGCGATATTCGTGATATTTTAGAAAATTCCCTTAATGGACAAAAATCCGGACCTGAAGATTGGTTGAGATTATTGGAATCTGATGATGTTCATCTCATGGGGCTAGTTTCTGGACATTTAACAAAAAAACAATTTGGTGAAAAAGCCTCTTTTATCAATAATATTATTTTAAACTACACTAATGTTTGTATCACTGATTGTAAATTTTGTGCATTTTATAGATCCCCTGGCGCTGAAGATTCTTACACCTTAACCCTTGATCAAATTGAATCTAGAGTAAAGACTGCATCTGAGATGTTCAATATTCGTCAAGTTTTGATTCAAGGTGGACATAATCCAAATTTGAAGATAGAATATTATGAAGATGCATTTCGTATGATTCGAGATAAATTTCCACTAGTTGGAGTTCATGGATTATCTACATCTGAAATTGATATGATTGCCAGAGTTGAGAAATCATCTACAAAAGAAATTTTATCTAGATTGAAGGATGCTGGATTACAATCAATGCCAGGAGCTGGAGCGGAAATTTTAGTTGATTCAGTAAAAGATGTTATCAGCCCAAAGAAAATTTCTAGTGCTGATTGGATTAGAATTATGGATGAATCTCATTCTCTTGGAATTCCTTCTTCTGCAACAATGATGTATGGTCATGTAGAAAATAACAATGACATTGTTGAGCACTTTTCTAAACTTGTAAAACTACAAGAAAAAACTAAAGGTTTTATGGCATTTATTCCTTGGAATTTTGAACCAAATAACACTTTGATGCAAGAAGAAGGAATAGTTACTGCTGGAACTGGTGGAGTTCAATTGTTGAAGATGATTGCAATTTCTAGACTTATTTTTAATGATTTAATTCCTCATATTCAATCCTCTTGGCTAACAAATGGGGTTGGAATGGCTCAACTTGCTTTACAATATGGTGCTGATGATTTTGGTGGAACTCTAATTGGTGAAGAGGTTGTTTCATGTACTGGTGCTCGTTCTACTGAACTAACTGACAAAAAAATCATCGATGCAATTCATCAAATTGGTTATACTGTAGAGGAAAGAGATAATTTCTATAACCCTATTGCCACATTATAATTTCCATTATAGTCCGTAATCTGACCATTTAGAATCTACTAGGTTTTTTGTTTTATCATCAACTTTTACTTGTTGTTGAATTTCTCTATCATACCCCTCTTCTTTTGTTTTTTGAGTTGCATCAATTCCCATCTTGGAACCTAAATTGACAAGTGGTGATGCAGGATCTAGTGTATCAGTTGGTGTGTTTTTGATAATCATTGTATCTCTTGCAGCATCTGCTCTAGTGGTAATTGCCCAAATAACATCATTCATGTCATGAACATTAATGTCATCATCTACAACAACAAATGTTTTTGTTAGTGATAGTTGTCCCATTCCCCACAACCCCATCATTACTTTTTTTGCTTGACCTGGGTATCTTTTTTTAATCGATATTATGGCCAATCCTTGGAACCAACCAGCAGCTGGCATACTATAGTCTACCACTTCTGGATGAAACATCTGAATTAATGGTAAAAATGAACGTTCAATGACTTTTCCAATATATGCATCTTCTAGAACTGGTTTTCCTACAACCGTTGTAATATAGATTGGATCCTTTCTTCTCATAATCCCTGTCAATGTAAAAGTTGGATATGGTTCAACTGGCGTGTAATATCCTGTATGATCTCCAAATGGTCCTTCATCTCTAATGTCTGCAGGATCTACATAGCCTTCTAAAACGATTTCAGCATTTGCCGGAACATCCAAATCAATTGTTTTACATTTTACTGTCTTGATACCTTCTTTTCTTGTAATTCCTGCAAACAAGTATTTGTCTAATCCTTCTGGCACTGGTGCAATTGATGAAAATATTGTTGCAGGTTCTCCACCAATAATTATTGCAGTTGGAATTTTCTCTCCCTTATCTTTTGCAATATCTCCGTGATGTGCACCTCTCTTGTGTTTTTGCCAATGCATCAAAGCATGAGTCTTATCAATAATTTGTATTCTATAAACTCCGAGATTCCTTACTCCAGTTTCTGGATGTTTTGTGGCCACTAATCCTAAAGTGATAAATTTTCCTGCATCATTTGGCCATGATTTTATAATTGGCAAGTCTTCAAATGATGCTTTACTTGATGTAATTTCAGTCACTGGCCCACTTGTTTCTGCTTTAGGAAATGACGCAGTCATCTTTGCAAGTTCTGGAAGTTTTTTTAATTTATTTAGTAATCCTGATGGAACATCCATCTTTGTCATATTTGTGATTCGTTTACCAATTTCTGTAAAGTCTGTCATCTCTAGTCCTATCTCTAATCTTTTCATAGATCCAAATGCATTTCCCAATACTGGAATGTCAAATCCTTTTACATTCTCAAAAAGAATTGCAGGTCCATCTGAATACATCTCTCTTCTCATAATCTCTGCAATTTCTAAATCAGAATCAACTTCAGTTTTTACTCTTTTTAACTCTCCATTTTTTTCAAACTCTGCAATCAACTCATGAATATCTTCTATTGGCACGATGACTATGAAGTTAGTTCAAGTATAAGCTTAACTGGATTCTCAAGAATCTAGATATTTTTTTCAAATTTTTTTACAACTGCATTTTGATTTTCTTTGTATGATTGGATGTATTAATTATGTATGATTTAAAATAAAAATTATTATATGATATTTCAAAATATATTGCTGATTTTATTTAATTTATTACATTGGTGGAAGTTCATTCTTTTTACCATGACCCCCAGATCCAAATTTACAGTAAAAACATAACTCTGATTCCATGTATTTTAGTTGTTCAACTTTAATTGCTCCAAGTTTTAATGCAATTTTCGTTAGAATTCTGTATTTTAATGGCATTGCAGGAATCACTTCGTCTATGTACACTTTGTAATGATCGGGACAAAACTTGAGTGTAACTCTGGCGGCATCTTTTCCTTTTTCATTTACTTGTTTTGTAAAATTAATTTGTTCTCTGATGTATTCATGCTTGGGACATGGGCAATCTTTTCCACCTGGATGTTTGTACGCTGGTGTATTTTTCCAATCAAATCCTGGATATTCCTTCTCAAAATCGTCCAATACACCTAGTATTGCATTTCTGCATATAAAACTTGATCAAGATTGATGTTTGGTAATAATCAAAATGTACATAAACCCCAGACTGTTTATTCTGATTAATGGCAACTGCTAAAAAGCAAACTAAAAAAGATCTTGAAACCAAGATTGCCGCATTAGAAGCAAAA
>JAPYTM010000045.1:0-2652 GCA_029941825.1 Candidatus Nitrosopumilus sp. | reverse complement strand
GGTTATACATCTGCATCAAACCAATACTTTGCAACAAGAGCAAGAATGGCATACCATCCTGCTGATAAGACATTTGGAGGTTTTAGTGGTGTAGATATGACTTTTGAAGGACTTGTTAAACAAACACAACAACAAGCACCTCCACAAGAAGCACCCAAAGAAACTGTACAAACCCAAACAACATCTACAAGTGGAGCCTCAAAACAACAAGAACTAAAAAATTATGAAGCTGATTATCTGAAAAGATTAGACCAGGAACAAGTTGATGCAGCTAAAGCATATGCAGACGCTCAAGCAGCTGACAAAGCAACAGCAAATAAAAAAGGTGGAGCTTTGCCAAAAGGATTTGAAGCAGCAACACCTCAAGAAGCACCAAAATCTTCTAAAGGTACACTTCCAAAAGGTTTCTAATTTTTCAAAATCTTTTTATTTTATTTTAAAAATTCTTCCAACACTTGTTTTGAGTGTCCTCTAGCTTTCACTTTTGGAAAAATTTTGAAAATTTTCCCTTTTTCATTTACAAGAAAACTACTTCTCGTAACTCCCATGTACTCTCGTCCCATGAAGTTCTTTTTACCCCAAACACCAAACATCTTTGAAATTTCTTTATCCACATCTGCCAAAAGTGGATATTTTATTCCCATTTTATCACAAAATTTTTTATGAGACTCTACATCATCTGGACTAATTCCTATTACCTCAATTCCTTCTTTTTGAAATTTTTTGTAATCATTTGAAAATTCATCAGCTTGAATAGTGCATCCTGGAGTGAAATCTTTTGGATAAAAATACAGTACATGTTTTTTCCCTTTGAAATCTGTAGATTTTACTTTGTTTCCATTTGCATCATTCACTGCAAATTTTGGAACTGCTTCTCCTTCCGAAACCATAATGATTAGTGAAACATTTCCCATAATTAATTACTTTTTGAGATGACCTGATAACAATTTTTATTCGAATCTTTTATATGGATACTGAATTGGCTTTTGCATGATGGTTAACCCTCGAGCATGGATTGCTGAAGCAATTGCTACATTTGGATTGGTATTCTTTGGTCCATTATCTGTAATTCTTGCAGTCGTTGTATATGGTGATGGTAAATTATCTACTGATGCAATTATTATGATATCTTTGGGACACGGTGGTGCAATTGCTTTGATGGTTTATGCATTTGGACATATTTCTGGTGCTCACATTAATCCTGCAGTTACAATTCCGATGATGATTACAAAAAAGATTGGAATTAAAGATGGTATTGGATATATTCTATTTCAAATAATGGGTGCAGTAGTTGCAACTGTTTCTTTGAAGATCTTCTTCCCTGATCTTGGTGAAAAAGTCTTCTGGGGCGCTCATGGTGGTCCAAGTGAATTATTGAATAACAGTATAATATCTGGTCTGGCAATTGAAATGATTTTGACCTTCTTCTTAGTTACAGTAATTTTCATGACTGCAGTTCACAAAAAAGCACCAAAGAGTGTCTATGGCGCAGTAATTGGTGGAATGGTTTTCTTGTTACACCTAGTCGGAGTACCACTAACTGGAGCATCAATGAATCCTGCAAGATCTTTCTCACCTACACTTGTATCTGGAGACGCAGGATTGTGGGAAGTTCAATGGATATACTGGGTAGGTCCAATTGTTGGTGGAATTATTGCAGGTTTGATAATGAATTATCTCTATGTTAACAAAGCAGAAAAAGAAGCATAATTTCCGAACATTTTTAAAAATTTAACAATTAATTTTCATCATGGCTACATCTGATGATCTTTCCAAAATGTTTGATGTGGAATATGATAAACTTGATGGTTTGATAAATCCCATTACTCCAAAACCTGAGTTATCTATATCTGAAATTATTGAACTCTATTATCAAATTATTAACATATCCTCAATGATTATAATACTAAAACAACAAATTAACTCAGATGAATCAAATGTATTATTTCATAAAATCACCAAAACTGAAAAACTTGTTTCTCAAAAATTTAATCTTGAAATTCATCCTCAAATAATACGATACCTTGTTAATTCAATTAGTGAAATTACTACTCATTTACAATCAATTAATTCTAAAGAAAAATCAAAAAACAATATTGAAAGAGAGGCCAAACTCTACGAAGAGTTACGAAAAAAAATGAGTACCCAAGAATTTGTAGAACAATATGATAAGGGCTTGTCACATGATTGAAGAAATTACAAAAAACCTTGTTAATCTTAAACAGAAATTTGTTAAATCATACACTGGGACTAGTCACATTCAGGAGGTAATCCCTATCTGTAAATCTGATATATTTCCAATTGATGAGAATCATCTAAAACTATTGCACCAGTTTGCAAAAAGTAATCCGATTTACTACAACTCGTATGAACAAGAAATTATGAATATTCACTGTATTGTGTATGAAGGTGATATTAACAAATATTGGCTGAATAGTATTCAGTATGGTTCTAGTCATGCTCCATTTTCTCCCACATGGATAATGTCTGCATATGTCATGGTATGTCACGCAAAGAATATTGGATGTGCTGAAATAATTGATATTGGTTCGGGAGATGGCCGTATTGCATACTGTGCAAAAATACTGAATTTAAAATCTTACAGTATAGAGATTGATGAAATGCTAGTTGATTTACAAAAATCTTTAATTG
>JAPYTM010000044.1 GCA_029941825.1 Candidatus Nitrosopumilus sp. | reverse complement strand
TCAAACCGTTCGGGGAACAAGCTGGCAGTCCATGCGTTGGACTGTCAGCCCCATTTATTAAAAAATTAATTTAATGACGAAAGTGCTTTAACTTGTTCCTTAACATAATCAAATCCTTCTTGCCAAAATTTTGGTGATCTAATATTGAATCCATATTCTGAGAGAAGTTTTTCTGGTTTTTTAGAACCGCCTGCAGCAAGAATGTTGATATATGCTGGGACAAAATCTTTCCCTTCTTTTTTGTATCTTTGAAATAGAGATAATGCAAGTAAGTTTCCAAAAGAATACGCATAACAGTAAAACGGTGTGTGATAAAAGTGAGGAATACAACTCCATTCTATTGCAAAGTCTTCAGAAAGATTAATTGAATTACCAAATTGTTCTTTTAGATTTTGTAGATATATCTTTGAAATTCCCTCCACTGTA
Source organism: Candidatus Nitrosopumilus sp. (assembly GCA_029941825.1). Taxonomy (GTDB): domain Archaea; phylum Thermoproteota; class Nitrososphaeria; order Nitrososphaerales; family Nitrosopumilaceae; genus Nitrosopumilus. The sequence continues at coordinate 6,433 of JAPYTM010000044.1, read as the reverse complement.
GTTCCATTTCCAATTTGTTTATGGGCATCAATTTCAAATATTGTGAAAAATGATTGTCTAAGAATTGTTGCGTACAGATCATCAATTTTTTCTGATAAAATTATCTTTTTCTCATTATCTGAAATTTTGTCAGACAGATTATCGTATAGTAATAATTCTGAAAATGTTGATGCTGTTTCTGCCAATGGTAAAGGTGCATCTTGAACCAAAATTGATCTATCTTGAGCTGCTTGACTATGTACTGCATGACCTAATTCATGAGCTAAAGTGAAAACATCTCTTGATTTACCTGTAAAATTTACTAGTACGTATGGTGTAATTTTTGGTGTCAAAGTACTACAAAATGCACCATCTCTTTTTCCTCGTCTTATGGATGAATCAACATGATTTTCATCAAAAACTTTTCTTGCAAACATTTCTAATGTTTCACTGAATTTTCCAAGTGATTCAAAAACTAATTTTACTGATGTGTTGTATGAATAATTTTTTTCTTTTATGTTGGCAGCTGCAGGAGCATACAAGTCATATCTCCTTAATTTTTTCATTTTCAACATTTTTGCTTTTTGAATAAAGAATTTTTGAAAAACAGAAGAATTTTTTCTGCAAACTGAAAGAAGTGAATCTATGGTTTTGTCATCTATATCATTTCCAATATTCCTCATTGATATTGGACTATCATATCCTCTAATCTCAATACCTTCATCTCTCCAATTAAGAACAATATTTTGATATATTTCGCCTGTTACTCCTTTATTTTGTGTATATTTTGTTAGAATAGTTTTGTACGCTGTTTCACGAATTTTTGAATTAGTACTTCGTACATAATTTGTAAGTTCCTCCCTTGTCAGAATTTTAGTTTTATTTCCTATTTTCATTTTATATTCATAGGCATTAGTTATCTTATCATACAGTTTTACAAGTGCAGAAATTCCTGTAACATCTAATGTGTTGATTATTTTTTCTTCTGGCTCACTCAGAGAATATTTTGCAAATAACCTTTTGTGAGATAAATATTCATTTAATTCCCCTGTATCTTTCATGAGTCTTTTTGCATTTTTTTCATCTACTTGAGTTTTCCACCATAAATCAAAAAATAAAACCTTGTTTGAAATTTCAGAACCCAATTTTGACATTTTAGTCATTAGAGATGTTGCTTCATCTGACTGTGTATCTGAAGAATATGATAATGATGCATATCCTCCAATTTTACTCATTTTTTCAGAAATCTCTTCAATTTCTTTTAAAATACCCATAAATTTTTTAGATGATATTTTGGGCTCCAATTTTGATTTTATTTTCTCAAATTTTGTTGCTTGTTTTTCAATTTCTAAAATCTGTTTTTGGAATGCTGGACTTTTTGGATTTTTTGCTAATTCTGTTAGATCCCATTCCCCAGGTTGATACTTTGACATCTATTTTTCTATTTTTGTAACTATTAAAAAACCAATATGTGTCAAATTCTAATTTTTACAATAATATTTCTAAAAATCAATAACTAATCCACCTTTTGCATTTATCATGATGGTCAAATAATTCAAAACTACTTTTTAGAAAAAAATATTTTAATTTTTGTGTGATTCTGATTTAAATATTTTAACATATTTTCAATTTTGCTTCATCGTTAACTTCAATAGTATTCTTTGTGATGATAACACCACTTCCAAATATCTCCTGGAATTGCTTTCATTACTGGATGACCAGTTTCTTCAAAGTGTTTTGTGGCGTGTTTCCCAATAGATGAATCACAACAACCAACATGTCCACATGTTAAACACATTCTAATTGCAACTACTGGCAAATGTTCTTTTTCACACTCTTCACAATTTTTTGTGTTTGGTGTGATGTTGTTCTTTTCGTGTGAGAAATGTTCACATTCTTTTGACATGCTAGTATTTTTTTAGAGTATCTTTGTATCTCTTTATTGATTCAACAATTACTATTTTTGCCTCTTTTGCTGATTTCCAACCTATGATGTCTACTTTTTTCCCTTCCAAATCTTTGTAAACTTGAAAAAAATGAGCTATCTCTGAGCGATAATGATCCTCCACATTTGTAATGTCTGTAGTATGGAGATATCTAGGATCATTAGTTGAGACACAAATAATTTTGTCATCTGATTCACCATCATCTTTCATTTGAAGTAACCCTATTGGTCTTGCTTCAATTAAAATTCCTGGATACGTTGGATTTGTAACGAGAACTAATGCATCAAGTGGGTCCCCATCCTCTGATATTGTTTGGGGAACCAATCCATAATCTCCTGGATAGTGAAATGGTGAAAATAATACTCTATCTAGTTTTATCATATTGTGTTTTTTATCATATTCATATTTGTTCATAGAACCTTTTGGTATTTCTACAATGACGTTGATAATTTCAGGTATGTCTGAACCTGATTCAATATCGTGCCAAAAATTCTTACTCATTTTATTGATTTAACAATTTTATGATATATGAATTCTATGAAAAATCTTATTAGATTAACTCATTTTGGTTATGAATTACTTTGAAAATCTTTACAGTATATTGTCCTTCAAAGATATTTGTTACTTCTCCTGTAGTGTTGTCTATGTTTCTAACTCTAAATTTGTAATCATATGATCCATCACCCTTTACATCTACTTGAGCAACATGAACTGGTTCCCCATTTTTGTAAAATTGAATTATTACTGGATATCTTTCAACATAATCTGAAGGTGTGCCTTTTACTATTCCCCATGGAAGTTTATTATCTTGAGGCACAATCATCGTAGTGACTATTTTCTTTAAACTTAATTTTTCATTAATTGGAGATACTGTAACTGAACTTTCACTAGTTTCAGCAAAAACCCCTGGAACCATCATTATACCAAATACTGTCATAATTGATACAATTAGAAATAGATTTGATTTTGAATTCAATGCATTTTTTGTACTTTTAAAACCCTTTAAAAAATTTGTTACAAATTTGTACTAATGTTTCCCTGGGGTATTTTTGTTATATTAAAAGTGGACCGAATGGGATTTGAACCCACGACCTTTGCGGGAATTGCTTCCTTACGCAGTGTGAGTGCGTCATCCAAACCAAACTAGACGACCGGTCCAACAATATTACTATAATACGATCTTTTTTACCTTTAGATTCTCTGAATATATTGTAATTACCTTGGTCTTTTTTATTTATTTTAAAAATAGTAACTATGTCTTTACAAGAGTTTGATGCATTAATTAATCGAATGAAATTGGCATTTGAATATTCAGAAAATCTTGGACAATATGTTGATGCAGCTAAAGTCCTTTTTCAGATGAATGAACAATTGCCTGATGACCTTCAACTATCTCTTGAAGAATTAGAAGATTCTGATTCTGCAAAATCATTTACGGCACAATACTTTTCTGAAATAAAATTTGCAATTGTAGATTATAGACAAAGATTGATGGATTTTTAATTCTATTTCTTTACGCCCAGATTTCTATTCTTTAATCTCAAGTATGGATTTCTACATTTTCTACATCTAGTAGCTCCAATATCATTCCTAGCTCCACATTTGAAACAGATTTTCATTACAAGACGTGCTTGTTGTGCAATACGTTTCTTTTCAGGATCAGTGATTGGCATTTGAATTTCTCCTTAATTCCTCTCTTTTATTCTAATCGGATTTTTCCATTTTTCCTGCTAACAAAACTGGTACTTCTGCAGGTCTTTTTGCTACTGGAATGTTTGCTTTGTTAAACATCAATATTTTAGATTCTGCAGAACCATAAGTTCCCATAACTATTGCACCTGCATGCCCCATTCTCTTTTCTTTGGGAGCTGCTCTTCCTGCAATGTATGCCACAGTTGGTTTGTTAAATTTACTATCAATAATTTTTTGAGCTAAAATTTCTTCTGAATCTCCCCCAATTTCTCCTACAACTACTAATCCTTCCAAGTCTGGAATATCTTTAATCATTTCAAATGCATCAATGAGTCTTGTTCCATTAACTGGATCCCCACCAATTCCAATTGTAATTGATTGTCCAAATCCTGTATTGGTAAGCGCATCTGAAATCTCATAGAGTAATGTCCCACTTTTTGATAGAACTGCAATCTTCCCTGCTTTGAAAGGCATTGCTGGCATGATTCCTATTTTAATTAATTCTGGAATCATAATTCCTGGTGTATTTGGACCAATGATTACTGCACCTTTTTGAGTTGCTAAATCTAAAATTTCCATAGTATCTCTAACTGGAACATGTTCTGGAATTGCAACTAACAGTTTGATTCCAGCTTCTAATGCCTCTTTTGCTGCCCCCAAAAAGAATTTTGCTGGAACAAATATGATTGAAATTTTTGCACTAGTGGCATCTATCGCCTCTTGCATTGTATTGTAAATTGGAACTTTATCTTCAAATTTTTGACCACCTTTACCTGGCGTAACTCCCGCAACTATGTTGGTGCCATATGTAATCATATTTTTTGTATGAATTGAACCATATGCTCCAGTAATTCCTTGTACAATTACTCCTTTTTTCTCATAATCTGAATCCCCTGGCTTTCCTTTTAGTAATCCAAAAATATCTGTCAATTTTTTACCTCCATTACTGCTGCATTGATTGCCTCTTCTACTGTAGCAAACATTTTGGTTCTTGAACCTTGAAGCATCTCTGTGGCTTTTTCTGCTTCTGTACCTTTCAGTCTTGAAAATACTGGCAAGTCAATTAAATTATCTTCATATGCTTTGAGAAATGCTTCTGCAACTACTGTTGTTTTTACGATTCCTCCATAGAGATTCACTAGTATTCCTTTCACTCTATCCATTTTACTAATCAAAGTTAATGCTTCATAAACTGATTCTGTTGTTGCACCACCACCTACATCTAAGAAACATGCTGGTTTTCCACCGTTGTCTGACAACATGTCAAGTGTAGCCATTACAAGTCCTGCACCATTTCCTACAACTGCAATGTTTCCATCTAATTCCACTAGTGAGAATCCACTTTTCTCTGCTCTTTCTTCAATCTCTGATTTTTCTTGATATTTTTGTAATTCCTCATGTCTAAAATTACTATTGTCATCTGTTACAAACTTGCCATCAAGTGCAACTACTGAATCATCTTTCATGATTGCAAGTGGATTAATTTCTGCAAGTTCTGCTTCTTTTTCAATTGTAAGTTTTGATAATTTTTTCAAAATATCTGCAAATTGTTCTGCTGTTTTACCTTCTAGCCCAATTTCTTTTGCAACTTCGTTTGCAAGTTCATCTGAAACTTTTCCTAATCCAACCTCTTTGATAATTTGATTTTTCACTGATTCAATTTCAACTCCGCCTTCAGCTGATGCAATAATTGTATAGCATCTTTTTGAACGATTCAAAAATAGTGATAAATACAATTCTTTTTTAATATCTGCCATCTTTTCAAGTAAAATTGCCCTTGCTTTTTCACCTTTTATTGTTAAATCCATAACTTGTGGATATTTTAGCTCAAATTCATCATCATTTTGACATGTTAGAATGCCTCCAGCTTTTCCTCTACCTCCTACAGGAACTTGAATTTTAATTACAAATGGATAACCTAATTGTTTTGCATCTTTTCGACCTTGTTCAATATTTGTAGATGCTATACTATCAAGTAAATTAATCCCATATTCTCGAAATAACTCTTTAGCCTGAAACTCGAGTAATTGCATGCAAAACTCATGGATTTTACGGTCTTTATTAACTATGACGTTAATTTAATCTGCTCTTCAAGAAAATCAATCATTTCTAAAAAGCGATCTTTACTTTTTCTCAATAACTCTTGTGGATATTCTTTAATTGTAAATACAAATTGTTGTTGAAAACTTGGAACCAAAATTCCTCCTGATGTTACCATTTGTTCAATTACATATCCTTTGGTAAGAGTACATACTATTTCTTCATACGATTCTTCTTCTTCTTCTAATGTTTGTCTGTACAAAACAATCGGCCTATTTGTTTTTGTAACAATGTTTGAACCTTTTTCTAACAGATCAGTTAATTGTTGTATTTGCCAGGTGTCTAGGCTGATTTGTTTAACCATGTTATTAATACGATATTTTTCTATTTAACCGTAATAAAACAAATCATCTTTACTATTTGTTATCACAAAGTAACTCTAGTGAGAAATCTAAAAGAAAGAAAATGATTTGGCATTATGCCATGTCTAGTGCTCTTGAATGTTTTCTGGTATGTGGTCTTTCACCTGCATACTTTCTTCGCATATGCCCAGATGGTCTACCATAGATTAATTCTAGGAACCAAGATTCGTGTTCAATCTCTTCTGCTAGAATATCTTTTGCAATATCGTATGTTGTGGGATCTTTTCCTAATGTCATCTGGCAAATTTTATTCCAGTTGACTAGTGCCCCTTGTTCTGCTTTAAGACATTTTTCTAGAATTGCTTTGTAGTCTGTTGGATTTGCTGGAAGTTGTAGAAATTCACAACCTGACAT
>JAPYTM010000043.1:4924-6871 GCA_029941825.1 Candidatus Nitrosopumilus sp. | reverse complement strand
CAAAGAAAAAACAGATTGAAGATCTTCGAGGCAAGAAAATTTGTACCTATTGTGGAACTGGCTATCGTGGAAATATTGCAGCTGATGAATTACTCAAAGAGGGTTTTGATGCAGTAACACTTGATGGCGGATATACTTCCTGGAATCAATCTTAGTTTTTTATTCATCCCATATTGGCTGTGTTTTTAGCCATGAAATTAAATCTCGATATAACTTACTTTTTTGCATATTCAATACTCCAACTTCGAGATTAGTTGATGATTTTACAGTTTTTGTATGTTTTTCATATTTTGCAAAAATTACTTTATCTAAATACATCTCATTTTGCATTTCTTTTTTTGCTAATTCTTCTGATTCAGTCATGGCGAAACTTGCAAACAATACGCCATCTACCCAGTATGCATTAGCTGATTCTAGTGAAGACATCATGCCAATGAGATCATCTAAACTCAATTTTATAATATCTCGAACAAAAATTCTATCATATGGTTTATGAATAAACTCTGTCATGAAATCCATTTTTTACAGAGTTTAATGAATATTTGGAAATGTTATAACTAGTTTTTTTATAAACCAATTATGGATGAAAAATCAGATAATTTTGAAGATGAATTGTTTGTAACAGAATTTCCAAAAAAAGGATACAGTATAGTAGATTATCTTCAAGGACGGGTGCATTTTGCTTTACTTGATCAAATGAAACTTATGAATACTTCTGGAATGACTCAAACACAAATCAAAGAAACAATCATTGCTAGCATAACTGAAATTATTGATAATTTTGATCCTAAAAAAGAATCAAAAAGTTCTTGATTCCATTTTACCTGACTCTGCCATGATAATTTTATGGCATTGGCAATAACAATTGGTGTGAGGCAAGTCGTTGTCGTTTCTGTATTTACATTCTTTAGTGTGTTCTATTAATGACAATTTTTAGAGATGATTTGTTATTCTTTTGTAGGATCACGACTTAATATGTTTAGTACGTGTTGTATGATTTGTTTTTGACCCCCCTCATGAAGATCCAATCTAACAGTATCTGAACCCATACTAACAAAGATTAGATTTTCATCCCCTAACGGAAAAGTCATTCTTGTTATTTTTTCAAATGCAGCAACTGCATACATCCCCTTTCCAATTTTTGGGCTTAGTTCTTTTCTTCCTTTCCATGCATTAGCAGCTCTTTTCAGTGAGGCATTAGTTTCTTCTTGAGATAGATAGTTTGTGACTCCATCGCGGTGATTAGTAGTGAGAATACTGCCTTCAGTATCTGTAATTATACTATGTCTAATGTTTACATCTGAATCCATGATTCTCTTTAAGAGATTTTCAAAATTCATACATTATGTAAATCAAAATATTACTTAAATGATGCCTAAAATCCTTGTTATGATGGTGTTAATATAAAAAAAATAAAACCTTAGAAATCTAAGGTATTTCATTGGTGTCTTTTGATTTTTGTTTACACCAACAGTTTAGACTAGATAGATTATGGCTTGACATTTTATTCATCAGAGATTAGCCATGACAGTCCAATCACATCTTCCCATGATGATTTGTAATTATTATCTTTCATGCAATAGTTTGTCAAGTTTTCTATTTAACAAACATGAATGATTTCTCAGTATCAATAGTATGAACCAATTAGTAGTGATTCTTTATATTGAATTTTGAATATTATTATCACCCGACCTAAAATGAATGATGATTCAATTTTTTAGAATCTCATCATTTTATTTTTTTTTGATTTGCAATTCTTTCAAAATAGAATTCCTGTTTTTTCAAGTCTTTTTCAGAAATAATCCTACATTTTCTCATGGATACCAATTTTGAAATTTCTTCATACGTCCTTATATCTCGTATATCTTCAGCATATGCAATTTGTAAAAGGGTGGATTTACTTTCAATGATAACTTTTGTGTATTCATATCCACTACTTTGCCTCAT
>JAPYTM010000043.1:0-4824 GCA_029941825.1 Candidatus Nitrosopumilus sp. | reverse complement strand
TAGGCATGCTATAAACGACCACTACTCCAAGACGTTAATCAATCACGTTTTTTCAATAATGCTTCTTCAGGTGTTTTTTCTTTATTTGATTCCCAATGCCAATTATGATGTTTCTTCCAATGTTTATCTAATTCATCAGTCGTTGGTTCTTTCCCAAGTGGTGTTCCACATATTTTACATTGTTTCATCTTGATTCTTTTTTTTCTTTTTTGGTTTAATTATAGGATGACATTGCACTGGTAAATTTTCATCATCAGTCATTATTTTTACTTGTACCTTATGTGAAATTAAGACTTTTTCTTTTTTGAAAACGATTTGTATTTTTCTCTTTTCCTTTTAATTTCTAAATCCATTATAGAATATATTTTTCCAGTCTCACATAGTTTCATTTCTCCTGAAATTTGATCATGAGTTGATTCTAACAATCCATCTGAAAGTAATTCTCCTACTATCTCCCATGCCCTACTTTCTGAGACTTCAAATTTGTATGGAATTGTTGATATTTTTGTAAAAAATCCACTTTTTGAATTCCTTAAAATAAACAGTTCAACTTTTTTCTCAATTGAAATACTTGGTTCTCTTTTTTTGAATCGTCTAAATGGTTTTCTTTCTGACATTTCTATTCTCATTAAATATTTTGACTATAAATCATTTAGAATTTATGGTGTCTGGATCATTATTACCTGGCAAATATTTGCCCCCTAGTTTATTTTTCATCTTTTCATCAAACTCTTCTTGTAATCTTGTAAGGTACATTTCAGCTTCTGTCTCATCCTCTGGAATTCCTGTATCTGTATCATAATTGAACCCAGTGGCTAAATGATAAAATTCTTCAAAAAATTCTTTGCAATCAATTACATCTGCCTTTGAATCAATTGAGACTACCAAACACTCATTATTTTTTCTAAAATTCAGACAAACCTCTTCTTCAAGCATGACATCTGCCATTACAGCCATAAGGTATGTGATATGTTTTTCATCTAGTTTACTTTGTCCTTTATTTGAAATGTATAATTCCTCACCATCTAAGAAATGATCAAAAGTTCTAACTACTGTATCTCTAATTTTTGAATCTAAATAAGCTGATTTTGATTTCCATAACCCTTTAGTATATTTTCCAGGTTCAACGTATAATACATCAAATGTTAATTCTTCATTTAATTGATCAAATTCCCAAACTTCTTTGTTAGTCCACATTGGTGTTTTTTCTTCTATTAACTTTCTTGTGATTTGATCCAATGAATATTTTCTTATCTTCTATTGTTTAATTCTATCCAGGATTATACTACTCTGAACCAACTACTAGTTCAAGATTTGAGAAATTCTATAGTGCATTCAATAAGGCCTTTGGCTGAGTGTTTTTTTATTTCATGTTTACACGTAGGACATGTTCCTGATTCGTCCTCAGCAAATTCTTCTCCCATTTGGGTTCTACAACAATCTAATAATTCATGAGTTGAATGGGATTCCATTGCAAGTTTACACGTAGGACATTCAGTCATTTAACTATCTATCTTGGTGTGATTACTAATAAATTATATTCCATTTTCAGTAGACTAGTGAATTTAATTGATAAATTTCAAAACACACTACAGTGTATTTGTAATAATCATGTTAATTTTGAAATAATTGATAGTATAGAATGCGATTGGGGCAATCATTTGGTCATTCAATGTCCTGTTTGTGAGGAACTTTTTTCAACAGATAAGAAATGTCCTGCATTTCAAAATATATTAAAACTATTAAAAAACAATCCACAACTATACTCTAAAAATGAACAGTCAAATTATTTATCAAACTCTCACTAGACTTTAATTTTTGGCCACAAGTGAATGGGTAATCAATGTCGTTTTTTGACTACCTGCATCCCAGCTTACCTATGGCAATGCTTTGAGTATTGAAATTCTCTTAAAATAAAAAAAGTGTGTATAAATTGATTAAAGTTATAAAAAAATTAACGCAATCAACTGTACAAAATTATGAATCCTGCAATTAACCCTGAAACTGATATCCCCATTGTAATATAGAATCTCTTATTCATGAATATTGATTAATTTTACTAAATTTAAATTTAAAAAGATATGATTTCATGAAATAGTGCCAATGGACACTGATGATGAATTTGAAAAAAAATATCGTGAAAAAATGATTAAGGCAAAGGAGGATTATGATGAAATGAAAAGCCAAGAAGGGGACTCTGATCTTATTTTTAATGAAAAAGACCACAAAAAAAATCAAAAAATTTGAATATTTACTAGTGTATTTGAGAAATCAATTTTTTTAATTTTACCGAAATGCTTTAGGCTTAGTTTACTTAGAATAATGAAAGCAAGCAAATTTGACACCATTATGCTTCGACTCTTTGGGAGTTACGTTAGGTATCAAATAAGCAACCATCTTACTTCCAATATTTCTAATGATTTGTATTTTCAAAAATTCATAAAATAAAACGTGTCTTGATTTTTAATCAAAATGGGTTAAAAAAGCGATCCAATTTTATTTTTCAGATAAATTGAGCCTATGGTAAGATGTTACCTAAAATGTACATATTTTTTGTCTATACTTCAAAAAATGTAATTGGTTTGTTGTACTAGTATTTCCATTAATTGAGCATGTCTGGGAATAATGTGCTATCTAATCTTTTATCTTAAAACTGAATAATTTTATTCTCTTTATTTCTTAAAATAATCATGAGTCAGGATAATGTCATTTGGTCTGATAATTTATCTCTCCTTTGGTCTGATTTTAAAGCAGAATTTAATCCTGCATCGTTTGAAGATTCTCATTGTGTAATAAAATATCAATTCACATGGACCATTAATTCTGAAAAAACAGAAAATAAGATTTTATTTTTTATTGAAAATATTCAATTAACTACTGAATTTAATCCTCTATTATCTTGGGTACGACATTTACAAAATACTGATGCTCTATTATTACATGAACAAGGACATTTTGATCTAGGTGAATTAGTAAAACGTGAAAACCTTGAAAAACTAAGAAATCTATTTTATGAAAAACAATTTGCAACAAGAGGAAAAAATGAAGATCAACAAAAACAGTTTGCAAAAGAAGATTCTGGTAAAATGATTGCAATGGAAATTGAAAAATTAGAACAAATGTTATCATGTAGACGTAAAATATATGATGATGAAACAGATTTTGGTAAAAATTCAGAAAAACAATCAGAGTATGATAACTTGTTTGCTAAATTAAAATTGTAATTTACCATGCAGTGTATACTGAGTAGTTAAAAGTATTTTTTTTAACATTACTTTATGGAAACTGCAAAAATACCTAAACCAAAATGGAATAAAACCTGTGAACGAAACTCTGGTCATACCTGTGATGAGTGGGGCATGGAGGAGAAAAAATTACCTAGAGTTTTTATATCTTACACTGTTTCGTGGGATTAGAATTATCGTTCTATAATTTTATTTTCAGTAACTGAATTGATGTAATTCACTAAACCTCTATAATATTTTAAATGAAAATCTAAATCTTTAATTTCAGTTTGCTTTAATTCTTCTAGTTCTGGACCAAAATCCCTGCTATCTTTTTGAATGTGAGTGAGTGTATTTTCATTAACTTCAATCATGTGAAATAGACTGTGTAACACTTCACCTTTAGTTAGTGTTCTATCACATGATTTTTTTAACAATGTTTCAACCCAATCCATACTCAATTCAAGTAAAATTGTTATATCCATTCCAGAATTTGATAAAATCTAACCTTTACTCTATTTTTTTTAGCCTTGTTTTTTTCTTGCCTGTTTCTTCCTACTCATGATTTCTCTATTTCTTTCCAAATCAGAGTGAACATCTACATGATTATACAACTCTTCTTTATTGTCAAATAATTGCTCACAGTAATAGCATTGATGCATTACTTCATTTAGGCATAATCAGATTAATCACTTTCTATATGGAAATGGCAGTTTTATTCCTAAATGTAAGATAGCATTAATTGTAGAAAAATAAAATAAATGTAATCTAAATTAGATTACGGATTGTTTGCTTCGTAAGCTGCTCTAACTTGTGCAGCTTTTTCAGCATAGGGGTCTTCGTGCCATTGCTCTTTATTCAAATCTGCACCCATACTACCTGTTTTTGTAAGTAACCCTTCTTTTGCCGCTTCAGTCAAGATCAAGTCATCTGACATGTTATTTTGTTGGTTTGCAGTACCATAAGCAATTGCTGCCCCCATAGCAACCACTCCGACAACCATTGCTGCAACGATCATTGTATTTGACATGAATAAATTTCACATTTTTTATATTAATTACGTATGTCTACAATGTATTGCAGTGAACGCACATTCAGTGTGTCTCTAACTCTATTTTAGAATTACACGAAGGAGTTTTACCTGTTTCATTTTTGAATTGCTCAATTAATTGTAACTGACGCTCTTTTGGATTATCTGTAAATTCTCTTTGATAAAATTGAGTTTTTTGTTTACATTCATCTCCATCAAATTCTGTATCTACATATTTTGTAAATGACATTTCGAGATTATTTGTCTCTCCAATGTATAGTGGATCTTTACTTCTAGTGTATAGAACATACACTCCTGGAACTGCTTTGACAAATTTGGCACTTTCAAGCCAAACCCTCATTTTATCATCTAATAGTTCCATAATATCTTACAATTCTACTAGATATTAAACTAAGATTATTTGATATCAATAGAACCTTCATGCTTTTAATATTGATATAAAGAAAAATTAATTCTGTCTCTTTTAGAAAAATTTCCTAAAGAATTCATTCCTAGAGAAATTCAAAAAGAGATCATTTCTGAAATTGAAGATAAAATAAAATCAGGATA
>JAPYTM010000042.1 GCA_029941825.1 Candidatus Nitrosopumilus sp. | reverse complement strand
CTTTCAGAAATTGTAAATCAAACTGAAATTATGGGTAGCCTAGAAGCGCTAATCAAAGATCCAACAGATATGCCTCACTTGATGTTTTCTGGTTCTGCAGGAGTTGGGAAAACAACTACAGCAATATGTATTGCACGTCAAATTTTGGGTAAGAACTATAATCTGAACAGCGTTCTGGAGTTAAACGCATCTGATGAAAGAGGGATTGGAATGGTCAGAGAAAAAGTAAAGAAATTTTCAAAATGGTCAGGGTTTGCAGATATTCCATTCAAGATTATTATTTTAGATGAAGCAGATGAAATGACTTCAGATGCTCAAACTGCACTTAGAAGAGTTATAGAAGAAACTGCAAAATTTTGTAGATTTATTTTCATTGCAAATAACATTTCAAAAATTATCGACCCTATTCAAAGCAGATGTGCAACATTCAAGTTCACAACAATTCCTGAAGAAGATGTCATTAATAGACTAGAAGAGATTGCAAAAAAGGAAAAAGTAAAGGTAGACAAAAAGGGATTAAAGGCGATTTATGATTATTCAGAAGGGGATTTGAGACATGCAATTAATCTAATGCAGGCAACTGCAAGTATTGGTGGAATTACTGAAGATAATGTAAAGTCATCAGCTGGGCTAACTAAAACTAGTGATGTTGAGGTGGTTCTAAAAATTGCATTATCGGGCAAAGTTCCTGAAGCTCGAGAGAAAATGATAGAATTAATCAAAGTTTATGGAATGTCAGAATCAGATTTCTTAAAATATCTTAATTCAGCTGTTTTCAAATCAAAACATGATAAACTATCAGATATTTTAGAAGTAATTGCAAAGTATGATTACAGAATACTAGTTGGCGCAAATTCTGAAATTCAATTATCTGCAATGTTAGCAGAACTTGCAAAAATAGAAAAATAAACGCAGAGAGAGGGATTTGAACCCCCGTATGCTTGCGCACACAGGCTCTCAAGGCCCGCGCCCTACCGAGCTAGGCGACCTCTGCAAAAATTATTAGAAAATAGTGATTAAAATTTGTTGGTAAAAAAAAAGAAAAAAAGTTTTAGTCGTGTGAGTGAGGTCCGCCACCACTTGATGGCATTACAACAAATGTACCAGCGGCTTTTTCATGCCATTCCTGGTTACCTGCTTCAATTCTAATTGCTCCTTCAGGACAAATTTCTTGACATGCCATACAAATCGTACAATCATGTTCCCTAATTGGTTGTGATTTGTCTGAATAGTCTAATCTCTCATCTTGTTCTGTAAGACCAGTTCCTTCAAAGGTTTCACCCTTGCAGTCTGCTGCTGGAATATCTTTCTCAGTTCTAAACCATTGGAAAGTTTGAACTGGGCAAACACTAAAGCATGCACCTGCTGCAACACATGAATCCCAATCAACTGCAACTGTAGTACCATGAATTCCTAAAGGAACTTGTTCTTCCCCTCTAGCTTCATAGGCTGCCTTTACATCATCATTTGAGAATGCTGCACCGTCTGAACTTCCATCACCCCAAATAAAATGTAGGTTTTCACCATCTGCATGGTTTGTTTGTCCTACTGGTTTTACATCGTCGTGACAAAAATCTTCAGGTATTACTAAATCTACCATAAACAGATTATTTTAGAATATTATTTAAATCTAGACAAAATTAGTCAAGACTAAATCAAATAGAACAAAATTTAGGAATAATTCGTAATAAAATAAAAATTTACAAAGATTTTGCTGCTGTCTCGTGTTTTTCCAAGTTTGACTGATCAACAATAATTGCTTGAGGAGGACAAACTGAAACACAGGCCATACACCAAATACAATCATGTTCTCTTATTGGATCTGCTTTGTCAGTTAGGTCTTTGCGTTCATCTTTAACTGCACTACCTGTTCCTTCAAAAGTTTGACCAACAATATCTTTTGCTGGGATGTCTTTTTCGGTTCTATACCATTGGAATACTTGAACAGGGCATGCTTCAATACATGCACCATCTGCTATACATGAATCCCAATCAACTGCAACCATTGTACCACTCACACCAAGAGGAACTTGTTCTTCATTTCGTGCTGCATATGCTGCAACAACATCTGAATCTGCAAGTGCTTCAACTTGTGAGCCATCAGTGTTTGTAGTTCTACCAGGACCCCACATAATATGGAAATTACCATCATCAATGCTAATCTTTCCAAGTGGCTTTAGACCTTCAGGGAAATTTTCTGGTATTGGCATGAGTCAATTTCATTTTAGATATTATTTAAAGCTAGACCAGGCAAACCAAGAATCAATCAATTAGTGGGGGATCAACTAGGAAGGGAAATTTCCTTACGTTCATAACGTTGTACGATCAATTTTCTGGATATGGATATTATCAAGTATGATGTGTATAGAGGACCAAATCTAGGAGTGTACATTAGTGTTAATGATAATGTAGCTTTAATCCCATTGGGATTTGCCGAATCTAAAGCAGAAAAACTTGGAAAATATCTGGATGTAGATTATCTTTACACATCAATTGCAAATACTAGATTAATTGGTGCGTTATCTGTAATGAATAACAAAGGAATTCTACTTCCTAAAACTGCATATTTAGAAGAATATGATTTTTTGAAAAAAGAGACCAACTTGGAAGTTGGAGTAGTTGATTCAAAATTTACTGCACTAGGAAATCTCATTTGTGCAAATGATAAAGGGGCAGTTGTATCTCAATTATTTTCAGAAGAAGACTGTCAAACAATCAAAAATGTACTGGGTGTAGAAATCATCAAAAAAAGAATTGCAGGATTTAATCAAGTTGGTTCAGTAATGAGTGCAAATAATACTGGCTCTGTTATCCATCCAGAGACAGATGAGAAAGATATGAAGTCATTTGCCAATTTATTAGGCGTGAAAATAGAACACAGTTCAATTAATGCAGGCGTACCATATGTCTCATCAGGAATTCTTGTAAATAATCACAATTTAGTTGTGGGGTCTCTAACTACAGGGCCTGAAATTATGATGTTAACTAAGGCTTTTCTAAATTAAGAATAGAATTTGGATCTTCTGTAAGCTTTTCTAATGAAATAACTCCTTCAGTTCCACTAATCATATCTCGCAATACAACATTTCCTTGTTCTAGTTCTTGTGGCCCAACAATAATTGCTAATCTTGAATTTGTTGCTTGATTCATTTGCTTTTTGATATTTCGTCCGGCTAAATCAATATCAGTTGGAATGCTTGCTAATCTTAGTAATGATGTAATTGAGTAAGCTACTTTTTGCATTTCATCATTAATGTATAATACGGCAACTCGTTTTTGTATATTTTCAGAAATAATATTTTGTTCTTGCATTGTTAAAATAATTCTCTCCACACCACCTGCAACACCTGTTGCACCAATATCTTCTCGACCAAATGCTTGAGTTAGAGTATCATACCTACCACCACCTGCTAGTGCTCCCAATGTAGAATTCTTATCAAACACCTCAAATACAATTCCTGAATAATAGTCCAACCCTCTAACTATACCAAAATTAATTCTAATATTTGATACGCCTCTATTCTCTAATGAATCAAATAATATCTTTAGTTCGTTCCAAGATTCTAGTTGTGATACATCAAATGAATTTTCTACATCTGTAATGGTTCCTTTAATTTGTGAAAACTCTAAGATTTTTTCTAGTTTTTCTATATCATATCTATCTTTAAATTCAGATAAAATTTCATCTTTTGATTTTTTTGCAATTTTATCTACTGCTCGTAAAATATCAGATACTAATTGTGGTTCTGTTGAATCAAAAATTTTGTTGATATATGATTCAACTAAATTTCTGTGATTAATGTCAATAGTGATATTTTTGAGTAATAATGAATCAAATAATCTTGATGTAAATTCTATAACTTCAGATTCTGATTCCAGAGTGGCTTTACCATAAATTTCTAAATCCCACTGGTGAAAATATCTATATCTTCCCTTTTGTGGTTCATCATATCTGAACACGCCTCCAAATGCTGAGATTTTAGCTGGAAGTTTCATTGATTTTTGGGATGCTGCATATCGTGTTAATCCGATTGTAAAGTCAAAACGTAGTGCTACTTCTCGATCTCCCTTATCCTTGAAATAGTAAATCTCATCCCTTATAGCTGGTCCTGACTTTGTCTCTAAAGTTGATAATAATTCAATTGGGGATGGATCCATGAATGAAAATCCATAAAGATTGGATAGTCGTTTGAAATGACTTCGGATATGTTCAATATTTGCATTTTCTGTACTTTCAAAATCCTTCATTCCACGTGGTAGATCCAAGATGATTCTTTGTAAAATGGTCGGGATTTAGATATTTCTGTAAGTATAACTATACTGTTTTTTATTCAAAATCGTACAAATATCATATTAAATAAATACAAGAAAAAATTAGATTACGTAAAAATTGAATCATATTTAAATTATTTTTTTTAATATCTACCAATATCCAACTATTCCAATTTAATGTCTAAATCACACTAAATTACTTAATCCTATATCGAAGTATAGCTAAAACAGAGTCATCAAGTTCCAGTTTTTTGGTTATTTTTGGAGAAACTGCAAATTCAATTGTAGCTGATGTGTTTTTTGCAATCTCTAGCATCTTCATTATATTTTTGAATTGGGAATTACTGTGATAGTCAACAGAAACAATTAGTGTATCCACTGCTCCAATTTCTAATGCCTTTAGAATAACATTATTTCTTTTTGCAGTTAACCCCTCCTTGACTAGTTTTTCATAATTCTGAATAATTTCTACAATATGTTTTCGTCGATGTTGATACAAGTGATGGATAATTTTTTTATTAATTTCAATAATCGAAGTGGAAAAAGACAATGTTTCTACAAATCTACATTTTTTTGCCAACTCTGAATCAAGCTCGCCATAAAATTCAGTCTTTGCAGGACCAATTCCCCCTAATAATATTAACTCAGAATTTGAATCCATCAGTCTAACTTTATTTGCAACTTTCTTGAAAAAAACATGGATTTTGGTTTGTCTAGCCCTTAGAAATCGTCCCTGACTCTGCCCTCCTTTTCTATGTCTTCCCTGTAAATCAATTCGAAGTTTAGACTCTTGAATTATTTGACTTCCATGAAATTTTTGTATTCGTGCAGTTTTTTGATCAAGTGTTACTAACAAAATATCATAATTTGTTTTGAGAACATCATTGAATGGTTTGATGTATGGTTTTTTACTTACCATGTAGATGTATGGTAATTTTTTTGAGGTTCCAATTTCTTTGATTAGTACTTTACCATTTTTCACCCATCCAAAAATACAAAGGGTTTTAGTAAATTTACCTACAGAAATTGGATTTTTTTTAAGTTCTGTAATTCGTTTTTCAATTTTTGATTCAATTATTTCAATTGACTCTGCTCTCTTTGTTTCTTGTAGTAAAGATATGGTTTGTTGTCCCTTACCATATGGATAGTACACAGATACACAAACAGTATTGATTTGTTTAACCTCGTTAAGAAAACGATTAATGGAAAACCATTCAGATGGAGATATTTCAGAATATTTAGGAATATTTTTCACGAGTTTTACTTTTTTTCTTTCATAAATAACTGATGTCATTTTTTAAAATTGTACATATTTTAAAATGGTCTAAAAATAATACTCAAATCACTAGTGTTTAATCTCATAGTATTCAACTGAATGAGTAAACTGCCTGTTATAATCAACTTCAATCCAGAATTTTTCTTCATCAATTTCCTTACCTTCTGAAATCCATACATTTAGAATTTTTTGCATAAACATCTGAGTAGTATCATCAATTTGAGGTCTAATTCCAGTTTTCTTTTCTATTCTATCTCGTTCTTCTTTGAATTTTTTGAGTAGTCCTTTAAGATGTTTGCCATTAATCTGAGAAGCTTTTTGTCGTTTTGCAATTTGTAGATTATTTCTAATATTAGATAAGAATCCCATAATTTTACTATGAATTGTTTTTTAAAAAAGATCTTTATTTTAATAAAATTTTAGAGTTATGGTAAAGATGTTGTAATACCTAATCCTATAGCTTCACTAAAATAATATCCAGACAAAATTGTTCCTGTAGACCACACACAAGAACCTGCAAATGTAAACACTACAAACTTTGAAATTTTCATTTTTAATAATCCTGCAGGAACTGAAATCATTTCTCTCATTACTGGAACCATTCTTCCCAAGAAAACTGCCTTATCACCATGTTTTTCAAACCAACCTTCAACTCTTGTTAATTTTTTTTCAGAAATTTTGAGATAGCAAAGATAACGAAATAGAACTACTCGTCCAAGTTTTAAGGCAATCAAATAAATTACTGAAGTTCCTATGGTAGCACCGATCGCACCAAGAATTATCATAGGGATTACACCAATCAGAGGAATTCCTTGTTGTGATGCTAAGAATCCAGCTGTTGGAAAAATTGCCAATGTGGGAATTGGTGGAACTATAGTTTCAATTAAAGCTGCTAAAAAAATCCCTTCATAGAGATGTTCTCCTAGAAATTCTGTAATCCAAATCAAAAACGAATCAAATGGTTCCATTTGTTTCAAGCAACGAAATCTTACTAAATTACTTTGCGAGTGAAAAATCATACATGATTATCAGATTTTATGACTGAAATTAAATTATGAAAAATAAACTTAGATCTTTTTTAAATAATTTAGTGAAATAAGAAAATCATGTCAAGGATTACACATTTTGATATTCCATCAGACGATCCAAAAAGAGCACAGAAATTTTACAATGAAGTGTTTGGTTGGAAATTTAAGAAATGGGGCGGTCCAACTGATTACTGGGTTGTAACAACAGGAACAAAAGAACCAGGAATTAATGGAGGATTATCAAAAAGGATTCCAGGCCAAATAGGAATTACAAATACCATTACTGTTACATCAATTGATAAATTTTTAAAAAAAATCATGGAAAAAGGCGGACACATGATTATCCCCAAAATAGCGATTCTCAAAGTAGGGTGGTTTGCACAATGTATGGATACTGAAGGAAATATGTTTGGAATTATAGAGATGGATGATAAAGCAAAGTGAAACCATCTAAATTAATAATTAGATATATTTCAAATTGAATGATTGAGTTACAAATTTTTAGATCATGCAACTGATGCAATCATAGAGGTAACTGCAAAAGATCTCAAAGAAGCATTTTCAGTTACAGCTGATGCAGTAATTAATTTAACA
>JAPYTM010000041.1 GCA_029941825.1 Candidatus Nitrosopumilus sp. | reverse complement strand
AAAGAGGTAGAGAATGCAAACTAAAAAAGGTCAATCAATTGAAGATGCAAGTATGAAAATGATTGAAGATGAAATTGGTACTCATCAATATAGTGAAAAAGAATGGCCCATAGTTAGAAGAATTATTCACTCAACAGCTGATTTTGATTTTGCAGATAAAAATAAAATAATTTTTCACAAAGATGCAATTGATAGTGCAATGAATGCTTTAAGAAATGGGTGTAGTATTGTAGTTGATGTCAATGGTGTAATTGGGGGATTAAAT
The DNA here is from genome assembly GCA_029941825.1 of Candidatus Nitrosopumilus sp. Taxonomy (GTDB): domain Archaea; phylum Thermoproteota; class Nitrososphaeria; order Nitrososphaerales; family Nitrosopumilaceae; genus Nitrosopumilus. The sequence continues at coordinate 7,097 of JAPYTM010000041.1, read as the reverse complement.
AAACAAAATCCCAAAGATTTTGGAAATAATATAATTTGCAATATTTCAAATCCAAAAATAATGGAATTGGCAAAAAAAGAAGGAAAAACTCGTTCACAAGTGTCTATGAGAGCAGCAATTTCAGATATTAATGGAGGAATAGTAGCTATTGGAAATGCACCTACTGCATTAATAGAGATAATTCAGATGGTAGAAGAAGGAATTGTGAAACCCGCATTAATAATTGGAATTCCAGTAGGATTCATCTGTGCTGCAGAATCAAAAGAGAAATTATCAAAGTTAGAAGGTGTACCATTTATCACTAATATTGGTAGAAAGGGAGGCAGTTCATCAGCATCAGCCATAATTAATGCAATTTTTAAATTAATTAGAGTAGAATCAGGTTCTTGAATGTTTTATACAATTTTTAATAAAAATTTTAGCATAATTGGAGCTATCAAAATAAAGATGTCCATAGGAAGCTAATGTATTGTATAGTATCATTCCATCTTGATGTTTTTTAATTCCCTCACCAATTTCTAAAGTATAAGCAAACTTTGAATCTGAAGAAACTGAATCTAATTTCGAATAATGAAATTCATGACCTTGAAAATTATGGAGTTTTTCTGAGATCGGAGTTTTTGTAATAATTTGACCTTTTGTATAATTGAGTTTCATTTTTTTTGTCATGTTAGTTTCAGCATCAAACAAACCAATCATTTTATATTTTTTATTTTCATAAATGATAGATTTTGTTAAATACATCAGACCACCACATTCAGCATAAATTGGAAGATTATCTTCAGCTAATTTTTTGATTAATTTTTTCATAGTTTGATTTTTTTCAAGTGAATTACCTAAAACTTCAGGAAAACCACCACCAATGTAAAGCCCATCACATTTAGGAATTTTTTTATCTTTAACAGGACTAAAAAATTTTAGAACTGCTCCTTCACGACGTAGTGCTTCTAAATTATCTGAATAATAAAAATTAAACGAGGTATCAAGTGCTACAGCAATTGTAGTTTTTATTTTTTTATGAATAGGTTTCAATTTTTTTGGAAGGATAATTGGATTTTTTAGTATTTCAATTATTTGATGAATGTCTAAAGATTTTGAAATTATTTTTGATGTTTTTTCGATTTGGATTTTTAATATTTTTTTATCTAATGTTGAAATTAATCCTAAATGTCTAGATTGTGTATTTAGTAAAGGGTTTTTCGGAATAACTCCAACAATAGGAATTTTAGATTTTTCTAATGCATCTTTACACAAAATTTCATGCTTTTTACTGCCTATTTTATTGAGAATAATTCCAGAAATTCGGGAATTTCTATGAAATTTTTGAAAACCCAAAACAGTTGCTGCAATAGAGCGAGCAGTTTTACTTGCATCTAAAACTAAGAGTACGGGTGATTTTGTTATAGAGGCTACATGGTGAGTGCTTGCATAGTTAGAATTTCCATCAAATCCATCATAGTAACCCATTACACCTTCAATAACAGATACATCTGATTTTGAATTAGAAATAAAACTATTCAATAAATGATTTTTTCCCATTAACCAAACATCCAAGTTGTATGTTTCATGTTTTGAGATAGTTGATAGATAACTAGGATCAATATAATCAGGTCCAACTTTAAATGGTTGAACTGAATAACCTTGTTTTTGTAAGGCGTAAATTATAGCACACGTTATGGATGTTTTTCCAACACCACTTGTAACACCTGTTAATACAATTCTAGGAATTTTCAATTTGCATGACTAGGTTTATTTTTTATTTAAATCGATGTATTTGAAAATACTCAATGTTTTTAGTGAGATCATTTGAATATGACATATGGAAAATGGTTTAACCATTGTTTATACAGGAAAAGGTAAAGGGAAAACAACTGCAGCATTGGGAATTGTCTTACGAGCTGTAGGTTATGGAAAAAAAGTGTGTATGATTCAATTTATCAAAGGATCGTGGCATTATGGCGAAATGGCTTCCTCAAAAAAACTTGAACCTGAATTTGAAATGATTACAATTGGTAAAGGATTTGTTGGCATTATAGATGATAAGAGTCCAAAAGAAGATCATGAAGAAATTGCTAAAGAAGCAATCAAGATTAGTAATGAAAAAATTCAATCAGGAAACTATGATATTATCATTTTAGATGAGATAAACTATGCTGTAAATCTTGATTTAATTTCAGTTAAAGATGTTCTAAATTTAATAAAATCAAAACCACAAAAAATAGATCTTGTACTTACAGGGAATTATGCCAAAAATGAGGTTATAGAAATAGCTGATCTAGTTACAGAAATGAGAGAGATTAAACATCCATTTCAACGTGGTATTAAAGCCAAAAAAGGGATTGATTTCTAACCAGCAACATTAATTTACGCATGAGGAAGTTTTAGAAGAAATGTCTACTGAAATTCAAGAAATGCCAGAACAAGGAGAAATTGTTCTTGCTACAATTACCAAAGTTATAGATCATGGGGCTTATGTTACATTAGATGAATATGATGATATTCAAGGATTTTTACATATTTCAGAAATTGCACCAGGTTGGATTAGATCAGTAAGTAGATTTGTCAGAGATGGAGAGAAAAAAGTTCTACTTGTAAAAAAAGTAAATAATAAACGAGGCGATATTGATTTGTCATTAAAACAAATATCAAAAGATCAGAAAAAACAAAAGCTAAAGGAAGTTAAAAAATATGAAAAAGGAAAAACGTTATTACAAAATGTCCAGGAAAAAGGAGATTTATCAGATGAAGAAATTGAAAAATTAGAAGATAATATTTATTCTAAATTTGATTCAGTGTATGATGCATTCATAGAAATTGGAAGAAATGGAATAGATTCCGTAAAGGAGTTAAAACTTGCAAAAAAAACTGCAATAGTTATTGAGGAAATTTGCTCTAAGATTAAACTTCCATCAGTTGAGATTAGAGGGATTATGGAAATAACAAACGGTAAATCAAATGGAGTGGAAATTATCAAAAAAATCTTATTAGATATTCTAAAAAAAGATTCTACAATAGATATTACTTATTTGGGTGCACCAAAATATAGAATTTCAATAACTTCAGATAATTTTAAATCTGCTGAAAAATTGTTAAAGCCAATAATATCTGAAGTTCAAACAGATATAGAAAAGAAAAAAGGTACATTCAAATTTTCTAGAGAAGAATCAAAAAAGACCAGAGAGAATTAAGATGAAATTTCAGTTAAGAAAATGTATCAAATGTTTTCAATATTCTCTTAAAGAAAAATGTCCAAAATGTAATGAGGATACAATTTCTGCACATCCTGCTAAATTTTCTCCAGATGATAAATATATGAGATATAGATTAGCTGAAAGATACAATTAGGATTTATGAAAATGAAGTATAATCTTTATTCACTTCATAAATAAAAATACCAATCATTGGACCTATTTTTTCTTCAGTAAAACTAGGTGATGCATAAACTAGACGCAATGGTCCATTTTCATTGTAAGGGTATTTGATATCTTTAACATAAACCGATTCCAATCCAGGTAAATAAAACGGATACAGTTCATTTGTTTGTAAATCAATATAAGTTACAGGAGTAAATGGAAACATTTTTCCAAGTAAAGTAGAATTCCAGAAATAATTTGTACCGCTATTATCATCAACATATAGATATTTGGATAAATCTTCTTCTGCAATTATCATAAACCAGTGTTTTTTTGATTCATCCCCTCCACCACCTAAAAGATAAAGTGATTCTTCAAAATCAACTCCTAATTTTTGACCAGCTACAAATACCAAAACATAATCAGCATGCATTTCATTAAGTGAAATCCATGCATCATCAGGATTGTTTAATAACATTTTTGCAATATTCACAATTACAAGATTGCTAATAGTTGAATTATCTGCTAATGTTGCACGTTCACCCAGTGTTGAAATCCAATAACCATAATCCCACCAAGCGGCAATTACAGAATCCTTAGGAGTGTTATTTTTTATCCACTCCATAGAATCTAACCAATCAGTAGTACTTACAGGAAATTGAGTGGCACCATTAAGAATAGCAGGGGGGTATTTAGATAAAATAAAAAGATCACCACCAAAAGGATTTGTTAAAGAAATCATCAATAAAAGAATAATTCCCATTACAAAAAATAATTTCATAGTTTTACTAATTGGTATATCATTTTTTTTGAAGAATTCTTTTATTAAAGCAGTTAATCCTAATGATGCTAAAACAATTATAGCAATAGATGCAAATACTTCTAATCTAATAAAAGTTGAACTCACATACACACCAGTTATTCCTAAAATTAGTGAAAATGCTAACATATCATTTTTAATAAAATTAGGATTTTTGTTTTGAATATTTTGAATAATCAACCAAATTCCAATGCCTGAAAAAATCATTAAAACAGAATGAAATAGAAATGATTGTGCAGGTGTTGTAGCTACATGTTCAGCTATAGAATCTACTAAAGGATTAGTTATAGACAAAAATGGATTCAAAGCGTTAAAGTATCTATGAAAAGGTAATGGGAGAGACTGAGAATCAAAATTAATTATAATAAAACCTGAAATAATAACTGAAATTATTAATAGGAATAGTATACCATTTCGTGTTTTATTTTTTGGACTTTTATTTTGAATAAAAATGCAAAATATTAAAAATAAAGTTGAAACAATTAGTGAAATCCCACCTAATCCAAAAATAAAAGTAGAGGTTACTCGTTCAAATGCTAGAGAAGTTAAAACAGTAGTAATTGTATAAAGAGGAATTGTCCATACGATAAATTTATGATCAGTTCTCATAAAGGGTAATGTGATAAAGAAAAGTCCTAATGGAATAATGAAGAATTGATTACCACCCCAGGCGGAAAGAGAAATAGACGTAAAAATTCCAGATCCAATGAGTTTTGTAAATGCCATTTTTTTATTTTGAGAATTTATACCACTTAACAACAAATAGACTGCCAAAAGACTGAAAAACAACCCTAGGGGTTCAGATTTGAACCATCCAATAGGACCTCTCATCAAAATTGGTAAAGAAATAGAAAATAACAGAGCAGAAAATAAGCCCGCAGTAGTACCCCCCATTACTCTAACTAAAGCAAAAATAATAATTACTGATAATGAACCAAAAATTACTGGAAATAAAATAGTGAAATCATAAAGATCATTTCCTCCTCCAAAAATCCAATATGTAGTAGCGGCAGTTATATGAAGCATTACTTGAGATGTTGCAGATACATCTCTACCTGTAGGATACCAACTTAGATTATCATTCCATTCAAAATATGCACTAATTCCATTATCAGTAATATATTGAGTTGCTCTATAATTAAAAAAAGGATCAAATTCATTTAATTCAAAACCAAAATCAGCTGCTTGTGAACGAAGTAAAAAAGAAATAGAAAAAGATAGAATAAGAATTACAATGATAAGTAAATGATTTAATTTAAAATCAAAATTACGTATAGTGATAAGTTTTGTATTCATCGACAATTAATTTTTCTTAAAAATTTTGCTTATTACTCTTTGTATAAAAAATTATAAAATATACATACAATTATGGAGAATATCTTCCTTCAAGTTTAGTTTCAGCGATTATATGATTATTCATTGCTTTTTCTAATTGTTTTTTAGTTGACTTTTTATTGATATCTAATTTTTTATCTAATGCATATAATTTGAAGATGTATGTATGTTCTTTATCCGGAGGAGCTGGTCCACCATAACCAACTTCTCCAAAATCAGTTTCACCTTCAAAACAATTTGATGGAATAGAATTTTCTTTTAATTCAATAACATTAGGTTCAATATTCCATAAAACCCAATGAACCCAAATTTTTCCAACAACATCCATAGCATCAGGGTCATCCATTATCAAAGCTAAAGAAATTGTATTTTCAGGAACACCTCCAATTTTTAGAGGGATACTATGATTGCCGTTTTTGTAGCCATATTTTTTTGGAATTATGCCTCCATGATCAAAAGATTCACTGTCTAAAGAGAAATTACTCATATCAAAATTTAGAAATGCCCAAAGTTAAATTTTTCTAAGATTCTAAAACTATTTTATCATTTGAAAATGACATTATAGAACTTCCAAGATGTTTGATCCGTTTTTTTAGTTTTTTATCCATGGTTGCAATAATTACTCTGTTGTTTGCAACATAATCAAGAAGTTCATCATCAGCAAATGTACCAGAAATTGGAATTGTTTTAAAAAATTTTATGTAATTAAGAGTTGATTCAATATCTTTAACTTTTTCTGGATTTTTTGCTAATTTAGATAATTCATTTTTTACAACTTCGGGTACTGTAAAAGAAATTTGGCCAATCTCAACATCAAGATTATCAATATTTTTGATTCTTCTAGTTGCCAAATGAATTAGAAAATTTGTATCACAGATAACTTCAACCAACTATTCCCGCACCAATTAATCTCCATCTTTCAGTAATTCTTCTACTAATTGCTACATTTCCACCTTCAAATATACATGCAGGTCTTCTAAGTTCAATTTCAATAATTTTTGATTTTATTTTAGTTACTGAACCCAATACAGGAGCAGTACCAATGTTTAACCGAAGTAATTCTCCTGATTGAATTGGTTGAACTTTAATATCTTCAGTAATTCCTACAGCAGAATCAAAAAGATTGACATCAAGTTTTAATGTTGTAGAATTTTCTGGAAGCGTTCCAGGTTTACCAATTACAGATCCAATAAATGAATCACTTCTAGTCATAGAAGGATCTAATTTGGTTCCAATAGCAACCAAACCACCTGGTTTTACTGATTCAACAATTCCTGCAGCTGTTCCTAAAGAAATGATTTCAGTGAGTAACGGTTCATACAATTTTTTTTTCTCATTTAGGATTCCGGGTTTAATTTCAATTTCATCACCAACATTAAAAATTCCTTGAGTTAGACTTCCTCCAATTACTCCACCTTTGATATCTTTTAATTTTATGCCAGGTTTATTTACATCAAAAGAACGTAAAACATGCATAACAGTGTCTTTTTTTTCATCTCTTTCTGGTGTTTTTATTGTTGATTCAATGGAGCCAATTAATGCATCAATATTTAATCCAGATTGAGCAGAAATTGGAATTATGGGTGCTT
>JAPYTM010000040.1:6255-7823 GCA_029941825.1 Candidatus Nitrosopumilus sp. | reverse complement strand
TTAATTTTGCAAAATAAGTTACTAAATTAAATAGGAGAAATTTGAGTGAAAATCCTTGGGCCAAATTACTACAGTAAATCCATCTACTGGTGAAGAAATTACAACATTTTCAACAATGGATAAAGATCAAGTATTTGGACTAGTGGGAAAAGCAAAAAGAGCATATCCAGAATGGAAAAAAGATTACGAGAAACGTAGAAGTTACATTTACAATTTAGTAGAATATCTTAGAAAAAATAAAACAAAATTGGCTAAAGTTGCAACATCAGAAATGGGTAAACCCCTCAAAGAATCAATTGGGGAAGTTGAAAAATGTGCATGGGCACTAGAATTTTATGCAGATCATGGAGATAGTTTTCTAGCCGATGAAGTATTAAACACAGATGCAAGAAAAAGTTTCTTGTCTTTTGAACCATTAGGAGTAATTGGTTCTATTATGCCTTGGAATTTTCCTTATTGGCAAGCATTAAGATTTGCAGCTCCATGTTTAATGGCAGGAAATGTAATTGTAATGAAACCATCTAGAATTACAATGCAATCAGGTATTGAAATTGAAAAAGCATTTACTGAATCAGGAATACCTGATGGAATTTTTCAAACTGTAGTTGGTAGTGTTGATTCTGCAAATTATTTAATTGATTCAGACGTTAATGCAGTAACATTTACTGGAAGTACTAATGCTGGAGCTAAAGTAGGAGAGAGAGCTGCAAGAAATTTGAAAAAATGTGTATTAGAATTAGGTGGGAGTGATCCATTCATAGTACTTGATGATGCAATTATTGAAAAGGCTGCAGAAGGTGCAGTAAAAGGGAGATTCATTAATTGTGGTCAAAGTTGTGTAGCATCAAAACGATTTTTTGTTGGTAAAAATATTGCAAAAAATTTCATTGAATTATTCATCAAAAGAGCATCACAACTAAAAGTAGGAGATCCTACATCTATGGAAACAGACATTGGACCAATTTCAAGCAAAGAAGGACTAGAAACAATTTCAGGAATAGTAGAAGATGCTAAAGAAAAGGGAGCTGAAATTCTTTTAGGTGGTTCAAAAATAGAAGGAAAAGGATTTTTTTATGAACCAACAATTCTTACAAACATCAAACCAAATATGAGAATAGCAACAGAGGAAACGTTTGGACCAGTGGCACCAATTACAATTGTTGAAAATGAAAGTGAGGCAGTCAAACTAGCTAATGATAGTGAATTTGGATTAGGTGCAAGTATTTGGACAAGAGATCTTGCAAAAGCAGATAAAATGTCTAGACGAATTGAATCAGGAATTGTGAGTGTTAATAATGTAGTAATTTCTGATCCTAGAATTCCATTTGGAGGCATAAAACACAGTGGATTTGGGAGAGAATTATCAAGGTATGGAATGATGGAATTTATTAATTTAAAGTCAGTTAGATTTTATGATAATTTAACACACCATCATTACGTAGAATGATTTCTCAAGTGAAATTATAATAATTTTTACTTGTCACATTTTAATTAAAAATTTAATTTTCACTAAATTTTGTATTTTGTTCATCTTCAGTTTCATCCTCTTCATCATCCTCTTCATCATC
>JAPYTM010000040.1:0-6155 GCA_029941825.1 Candidatus Nitrosopumilus sp. | reverse complement strand
TCATCCTCTTCATCATCCTCTTCATCATCACATTCTTCTAATTCAACATGAGTGGGATTACCATCTTCACCAAAGAAAATCTCAATGCAAATATTGGTGGCTAAAGTAGATGCTAAAGTTTCTATCAATCCTTGAGGAAAATTACCTAATCTACTAGAATCTGAAGAAAATCGATATTCAGTAATTTCATCTTCATGGTAAAAATCCACCTCAATATCACTATTAGTAAATTTTCTAACTCCAACCACTTGCCCAAATAAGCTATAAGACAAATCTAGATTCCTTGTTGAGACACATCTTTTGTAAGGGTTTCAGCCAATTGTTCATAATGCTCTCTAGATTTTCCTAAATCTTTGAGTTTTGATGCTTCTATTTCATTAAGTTCCTTATCCACTTTTTCTGAAACATGTTGCAAACGTGCTTCAGCCATCATGAATAATTTATTATTTTCTTTCCAGAGATGTTCAGTAATATGTTCAACATACAATTGCATATCACTAATCAATTTTGTAGAATTTCCAGATGAAAGATAATCTTTTGCAGATTCTTCCATTTGAGTTCCAATTTCTCTAGAACGTTCATGATCCATTAACATCATTGCAATAGGACCCATGTTACTTGGTAATCCAGCTTTTTCTAATGCAGGAAACAATGATTTTTCTTCTTTACTATGATGACATACATCTGTAAAATTTTTTGTGAAATCAATTACTGGAAGTAGAATGGATTCAGGAATTTTTGTATTGTTATTTAATAATTGAATAGTAGATTCCATTGATTTGATAACCTTTTCAATTAATTCATGATCGCGTCTTAATGATGTAGTGGACATGATAATTTTAGAGAAAATCCAATATCTATATCTTATTTATTTTAAAAAAATAATTAAAAGATAGAAGTTAGTTAACGATTAATCGCTAACAAATAGGCTTAACGATTAGCAAGTTGTTTTGATTTTATAAATTTCCAGATTTTTTTAGTCATTTCACTTGGTGCAATAGGTTTTTTCCCAAAAACCTGTTCTACAGTTTCTTGACGACCTGCAAAATTTATTGCATATCCACCAAATGCTGGTTTTTTTGTTTTTGATTTAGTTTTCTTTTTTGTTACAGCTTTTCTTTTTGTTGCAACTTTTCTTTTCGTTACAGTCTTTCTTTTTGTTGTAGTTTTCTTTTTTACTGCCAATTTCTTGTAACTTTATTTTAAATTAAGTATAATAACTTACACTTTGACATAACATAAAACAAGATGATTTTTGAGCCTCTTAAATGACTTGAGACGGAGATTAGGAGAATTGATTATTTTTTTGAAACCTTGACCATGAATAAATGATATTGCATCAGTTCCTCCAATTAGAAACGGTGATAGAGTAATCATCAATTCATCAAAAAGTTCATGTTTGACAAATTCCCAATTAACAGTTCCACCACCCTCAACAAGAATTGTTTTAATTTTTTTGTCATATAGTTTATTTAATAATAATTTTATATTTACAGAATTTTTTCCTACAATTATTATTTCTACAGGAAATTTATGTAATTTCTCAAGATTTGATTTGGAGATTTTTTTTGAAACGGCTATTATTGTAGGAATTTTATTACTTGTTTGTAGAATTTTTGATTTTTTAGATATTGTACCATAAGAGTCTAAAATTATTCGAATTGGGTTTTTACCTTTAGTGTATCGTACAGTTAGTAAAGGATCATCTAGTAAGATAGTATTTTTTCCAACAAGAATTGCATCAACTTTAGATCTTAGCTTATGAAGTCTTACACTATCTTGTTTTGAAGAAAATTTTGAATCACCTGTTGTAGTAGCAATTTTTCCATCAAGTGATATTGCAGCACTCAAAATTACATAAGGTTTAGATTTTTCCATGAACAATTTTTCCTCCAATCATCACTGCCTTAATTGTAGATTCAGATGCTCTATGAACAATTGATGCATACGGATTATGCATGGGTTCTAAATCTAATGCATGTTTATCAAGAAAAATACAATCAGCAATTTTTCCAGTTTCAATTGTTCCAATATTCTTTTGTAAGATTTTTCCTCCATTTACTGTAGCCATTTTAAGAATATCTTTAGGATTAATTCTTTTTTTATGAATTCCCATAGTAACTTTCCAAATGAAATCCATTTCTCTAAACATATCAGGGGAATTAATCATCACGTTATCTGTGCCTAAAGCAATTACACATCCTGCTTTTTGCATCAAATCAATGTCAGGTATTCCTTCAGCTAGAGATGAATTTGCTCTCGGACAGATTACAATTCCTCTAGTTTTTTTTGCTACAACATTAAGATCATTTTTTGATGCATAAGTCATGTGGACTAAAAAATGAGGTTTTAATGATAAAGCACGAATTGTTTCAGATTTTCCTGTGATTTTTTTTGATGTAGAAACACTCTGTTTAGTTTCAGAAGAATGAATAACTCGAAGTTTTTCTGTTTTTGAATAATAGTTTAGTACTGATGTGCTATTCTCATTTGCACCACTAATACCAAGTCCATCACATTTTTTGAGAAGTGTAGTGAGATCTTTGATTTTTTCCATTGGAAAAGGAGAATTTTTTCTTATTTCAGATGGACTTTGATAGAATTCTGCTCTACCTAAAACAATTGATTGTATAGGAACATCAGATAATACTTTTTTGAGTAAAATAACACCATCAATGCCTCCCTCTCTAAAATCAACAAATGTAGTAATTCCTTTTCGTATCATTGAATGACATGTATTTTTCATAAAATTAGATAAATTCTCTTGAGATGTATTTTTTAGAATTTTTGATTTAATTCCAAAAACAGGATGAATTTTTTCATCAACTGAACTATTTAGTGTTACATCTTTTCCAATTGAATCAGCTATGTGAGTATGAGCATTTATGAATCCAGGAATTAATAATAACCCTTCACAATCTAAAACTTTTTCTTTAATATTTGGTTTAATCTGGGATTTAATTTTTTTGAAAATATTATTTTGAATCTTTACATCAGTATTTGAAACAAAATCTAATTCTGGACCAGAAAGTATACTGACATTTTTAATTAACATGATAATTCATAAATTTCAGGTTTTGCCTTACCTGAATCTCGAATTTCTCGGATAGTATCAAGGGATTTTGTGGCTAATTTTACGGCTTCTCTAGAAGTAACACCATTACCAATTCCACAATTCAAAGAAATTTTATTATCATTTTTGATCATGTCAATAAAATTTTGTACAGAATTTTTTGCATCATCACTTGCAATCACCATAAAATTATCTCCGCCCATAAAAAAAGTAAGAGAGTTTCTTTCTAGAAAGAATTTAGACATTTTTGAGAGTATTTCAAAAATTATTGATGAAATTTCATAAGGAGAATTTGTTTTTCTTTTTGAAGTAAGATTATCTACATCTAAATGCATAATTGAAACTTTAAAGTCAGATTTACCATTAACAAAACCAAAAATATTATGTTCTTTATTTAAAATAGTTTTATTTTTCTTTCCGTCATATGCCTTCAAATTTGCTTCAAATGGGGATTCTCCATAACCAATAGAAATAGTCATACGTATATCAAATAATTTTTCAAGTGATTTTTGAATTTGAATATGATCGTCTAATTCAAGACCATTTGAAACTACAAAAAATTCATCTGCACGATTAAGAAAAACTAAACAATTCTTTTCAGAAAATAATTTTTGTACTTCTTTGTAGAGTGATGCTTGCAACATTTGAAGTTCATGTTCTCTATCACTTCCTAATGTCAATGTCCAAGGACCATATTCAGTAATTTTCAATATACTAAGTTGAATCATTTTTGTATTCTCTTGAGTTCTTTAGAAATTTTTACTACTGCTTCAACTGCACGTTCTGCAACAGGTCTTATTCTAGCATAAGCATGTCTTTCTTGCATTCCAGGACCAGATATTCCTAAAGAAACAGGTTTTTGATATTTTAACGATAAATCAGTAAGGGCTCTAGCAGCAGAATGGGAAATTACCTCATCATGTTTTGTTTGCCCCTTAATTATAGCACCCAAAGTAACCACAGCGTCAATATCTTTTTTCCTCAATAAAGCATCTACAACTATAGGCATGTCATAGGCACCAGGAACATTACAGACATGAGATATTTTTAGTTTCAAAGAACTTGCTTTTTCTTGAGCTACTGCAAGCATTCTAGATGTCACATCCTCATTAAATTCTGAAACAACTATAGCAATATTCAAAATCAATGCACCTTGGCGTATTCTAAAAGTTCTTTCCCATCAATCAAAGGAATTCCATGTTGTTTTGCAAATTTTTCTGCTTTATCCACAGATAATGCGGCATATGTTTCAGCATCCATCATTTCACAAATTGCAGTTACTGGAATTAAACCTGCAGTTTGAGCTAAATAAACAGACATTTCAGTATGTCCTTGACGTGTAGCCAACAAATCTTTTGATGCGATCAATAAAGGAACATGTCCGGGGGTTTTAAAAGATGAAGCAAATTTTTTCTGTTTATTTTCAATTTTAAAAATATTTGCCATTTCTTGAATAGTTAATGCTCTATCTTTGTCAGTAATTCCAGTGTAAGTTTGATAATGATTAACAGATAGTGAAAAAGTTGGATGATCTCCATATGGTGCTAAACCCATGATCATTTCTTTGTTTGAGATGGGTGAATCAGCAAGAATTTCATGCATATATCTTAATTCAAGAGATGTTGCAAAATTATGGTCTATTGCAATACACAGCAATCCACCAGCATGTTGACGCATTCTTGCAACATGTTCAGGTGTAACAAATTCTGCAGCCACTACCATATCAATTTCATTTTCTCTCCCAGCTGAATCAAACAATAAAACAAATTCTCCATGTTTTAGAGATTCTAATGCTAACTCAAGAGACATACATGAAAATCGTTAGTAAACTGATTATAAAGTTTACTAGAAAAATGGTAATAACTACTAAAATGGTAGATGGTTAATTCTGTTTTAAAATGTATTTTCCAAGAATGTCAGTTTCAATATTAACTTTATCGCCAATTTTTTTAGTCTTGAAATTTGTAATTTCAAGTGTATGAGGAATTAATGAAACTGATGCAAGTGTATTTTTTATGTCAACAACAGTTAAACTAATTCCATCCATTGCAATAGAACCTTTTTTCACAACATATTTTGATAATTTTTTTGGTACTTCAAACCAAATTTGAACCTCTTTAGGTTTTTTTAGAATTTTTTTGATAATTGCCACACCATCAACATGGCCCAAAACAAAATGGCCTTCTAATCTGTCACCAGCCTTTAAACTTCGTTCAATATTTACAATACTTCCAACTTTTAGATTACCAAGATCTGTTTTCTTTGTGGTTTCTTCAATCATTTCAAAAATACAACTAGTTTTAGATAATTTTGTTGCAGTAAGACAAACACCATTAAGTGCAACACTCTGTCCAATTTTTAATCCCTTGGAATGTTTTCCTAAATTAATAGTCATTTGAATAGCACTTCTATTTTTTGTATTTTTAGAAATCTTTTCAACTTTTCCTATACCTTCAACAATTCCTGTAAACATTAAAAATTACTGTAAATTCTTTGTATAAAATCATTTAGATGAAAAAATTTAGAATTATTTTGAATTCAATATTTCAAATTCTTCTTCACAAAATTGATGAAAAACAGAACATTTGTTTTTACTAGCATCTATCTTTATTTTTTCCATGTTTTTATTTAACACACCTTGTGCTGCCAAGAATGCATCATCTGGCATATTCAATTTTTCAAATAATTTTGATTTTGCAAGAGGTATTTCTTTTAGACTTGAATCAATTATTTGTGCCATATCATAGTAATTTATTGCATCTTTGTAGCTACCTAAATGACTAAGAGAAATAGCCTTATTCATTAAAGCAGTTACATCATTGGGATCTATTCGAAGAGATTTATCATAATACTCAAGAGCATCATTGTGTTGATTTAATTCATTTAAAGACAAACCCATGCTGTTTAATGCCCAAATATCTTGAGAATTCGTAGAAAGAATTAGAGTACATAATTCTAAAACTTGTTTATGTTGATTTAGACTTTCAAGGGCATAAATTTTATTTTTTAATGCATAAATATCTGAATTTTTTATTTCTAAAACCTTATCACAATAAACAATAGCCTCAGAATATTTTTGTAG
>JAPYTM010000039.1 GCA_029941825.1 Candidatus Nitrosopumilus sp. | reverse complement strand
TGCTTATAAAGATATTGCATGATTGATCCAATTTGTTACAATACATGATCATTGTTATGAAAAACATGTAATTTTTTTAATTTTTTAGATCATTATGAAATTATTTCATGACTATTTGAGGATACAAGGGTTTAGAAATAAAAAAAGTGACAAATTCTTGGAAAGATGTTAGATATTTTTGAAATTTTATCTGAATATTCGTATTTTGGAATTCTCTTAATTTTGATCGGTGTAAATGCTGCACCAATTCTAATGCCACCAAGCTGGATTATTCTAACTTCTTTTCATCTTCTTGATCCTACTCTGAATATTGTTCTTCTTGCAATAGTTGGTGCAACTGGTGCAACTGTTGGACGATTCATTCTCAAAAAATTTAGTGGATATTTTAGAAGATTTGTTGGAGAAGAGCAAAAATCCAATCTTGATATAATTGGAAATTATCTTAACCAAAAAAAGTATGGTTATCTAATTGCATCTTTCTTGTTTGCTGCAACTCCTTTACCAAGTAACATGTTGTTTATCACATATGGCTTGATGCGTGCTAAAAGTTTAGGAATTTATATTGGATTTTGGTTTGGCAGAACAATTTCATATATTGTGATGATATATTTTGGTAATGCAGTTTTAACTCCTATTTTAGAAATATTTGAAGATCGTATTACTGGAATTTTATTAATTGATGGTGTTGGAATTGGAATGATCATTTTATTTGCATCTGTAAATTGGACATTGTTAATTACTCAGAAAAAATTAAAATTTGTAAAACCAAAAATATGGAGATTTTAAATGAATACTCTTGATTCCCTCAAAGACGAGGTTAAAGAATTAACAAAACATGATTCTGCGCATGATTTTGAACATATTATGAGAGTATACAAAAATGCTGAAAAAATCTGTAAACAAGAAAAAGTAAATAAAAATTTGGTTCTAACTTCTATTTTACTACATGATGTTGTATCTTACCCAAAATCTGATAAACGATCAAAAATGTCTTCAATTCATAGTGCAAAAAAATCAAAATTAATTCTAAAAAAATATGATTATTCTGATGTTGAAATTATGATAATTTCCAATGCAATACGTGATCATAGTTTTTCACAAAACAAAACTCCTGAAACTATGGAGGGAAAGATACTTCAAGATGCTGATAGATTGGATGCGTTAGGTGCAATAGGTATTGCTCGAGTTTTTGCTACCGGTGGTTCTCTAAATAGACCATTTTACAACTTTAATGATCCATTTTGTAAAAAAAGAAACCCTGATGATAAAACTTGGACACTAGACCATTTCTATCAAAAATTATTCAAACTAGAATCATTAATGAACACAAAATCGGGAAAAGTAGAAGCAAAAAAGAGAACTAGAGTACTAAAGGAATTTTTGAACCAACTAAAACAGGAACTTTAACCATAATCGACATACCTGTCATAACGAGATTCCACTTCTGGATTTTCACCTGATTGTATTTTTCCATAAACCTCATTTTTTCGTATTTCAATATATTTGCAAATTTCAGTAAATTCTTCATCTTTTGGATAGGATTCAAAAACTGGCTCAACCATCTTTAGATATTCAAGAGTTTTTTTCCTATATTCATCTCTTGTTGGTTTTTTGATTCTTTTCATTCTAAACCAAATTACTGCCCAACTTGAGCCTAATACATATGGTAATTGATCAAATGCCCTTTGAATTTCATAACGTTCATCGTTTCTCATGATTCTTGTAGGAATTTAGAAGCTGATTTTGCAAAATATGTTACTATCATATCTGCACCCGCTCTTTTAATTGAATAAAGAATTTCTTGTGTGATATCATTTTCATTTACATATCCTAATTGTGATGCAGCTTTTACTAATGCATATTCCCCTGAAACACTATATGCTGCAACAGGGATGTTAAACTTTCTTCTTGTTTCTGCTATTAGATCCAAATAAGATAATGCAGGTTTTATCATTACAATATCTACCCCTTCGTTAATGTCTGTTTCAACTTCCATCATTGCTTCTCTGGCATTTGTATATGGAACTTGGTATGTTTTTCTATCTCCAAACTTTGGTGCACATTCTGCAGCATCTCTAAATGGTGAGTAAAAGTTTGAACGATGTTTAGCTGAATGTGACATTATTGAAACATCTGTAAATCCTTCATCATCGAGTGCTTTTCTAATTGCTGCAACTTGACCGTCCATCATTGCAGATGGTGATACTGTATCTACCCCTGCCTTTGCTTGACTAACAGCAACCTTTGCAAGTGTATCTAGACTAGTATCATTATCAATTTTACTTCCTTGAATAATTCCACAATGTCCTGTAGATGTAAATTGACATAAACACACATCTGCCATGATCACTATTTTATCTCCAAAATTTTCTCTAATCTGAGAAATTGCCTTTTGAACAATCCCGTTATCATCAAATGCAGAAGTCCCTGCTTCATCTTTTTGAGTTGGAATTCCAAAAAGCATGATTGCCGGAATCCCTAAAGCACTAATTTTTCCTATTTCGTCATTTACATCTTTTAGTGGAAGTCTTTCAATTTCTGACATTGATTCTATTTTGATTTTAGATTGTAGATCTTCTTGAACAAATACTGGACAAATGAAATCCTTTGATGATAGTGTTGTTTGCTGAACTAATTCTCTCATTTTCTCGGATGTTCTTAGTCTACGAAGACGTCTGATGGGAAATGACATGTTAGAAATTTTCTCCGACTAAAATATAATCCTAGTCTACCTGATTCTGTTTTTTATAGTCAAATAACTTACTTGCTAATTCCAATACGTCCGGTTTCCCTTGTTCTGATGCTTTTCTGATATTATTCATTGGAGTTGAAACAATACTTTCAACAACTGCTTTAGTTAATTCTTCAATAATTCTGATCTTTTTCTCATCTTTTTCATCAAGCATTTGAAGTGCTTTTCGTAATTCTTTTTCTCGTAAATACTCTATACTCTTGAAAACGTCTTTTACCAATGGTTCTGCATCTAATCTTTTCATTGAGGCTTCTAATACAGAAACTTCCTCGTTAATTATATTTTCAATGGATTTTACCTTGTTTAATCGTGCATTCATGTTCTTTTCAACCATTTCTGCAATTTGATCTAAGTTCATTAGTTTTACACCTCCAATGGTTGCAACTTTTTCATCAACAGTTCTTGGATTTGATAAATCTAACACCATCATTCCATTTTTCTTTTCTTTCATGGCATCCATAATCCTTTCATATGTTACAAGAAAATACGGTGCAGTTGTTGCTACAAATAACACATCATAATTATCAAATCCTGAAAACACTTTTTCAAATTTAACTGGTTCCCCTCCCATTGTTTCACAAAATGTATGTGATCTTCCAATGGTTCTACTTGTAACATCAAATGAATATCCTCTTCTTTGTAATGATTTTGCAACAAGAGTAGATACTTCACCTGTCCCAATCAATAAAATTTTCTTTGTTTTTAATTCATCAATATTTTCTTCTGCAAGTTTTACTGCCATGGATCCAACTGAAATACCTCCACGACCAATACCACTTGAATTTCTAATTCTAGTGCCAATTCTAATTGCTTTATCAAATAATGTGTTAAGGTGTTGACCTGATGCTTTTACTTGTCTTGCAGATGTTATGGAATTTTTTATTTGACCTAGAATTTGTTCTTCCCCAATTACCATGGAGTCTAACCCTGATGTCAATTTCAATAGGTGATGTAATGCTTCGTGATTTTCAACAAATTCCAGATTATCATTACATATCTCTTCCTCAAGGCCAGTAAGTGATGCCCATGTTTTTTTAATTTTTTCTTGATCATATGTTTTTGATTTTCCAAATAACTCAATTCTGTTACATGTTTGAATAATCACACATTCATCTAACCCTGAATGTTTTTTGAATTGCTCATATGCATTTTCTACATTTCTTATTGTAAATTTCTCAAGAATATGGATTGGTGCATTACGAAAAGTTACACGTGCATTTATGATATTTTGATTCATTTCCAATCCCTCAATATTGTACTAGCTCGCTTTTCAGCTTTTTTCATCTGACCGTCTTTTATTAATTGATCAATCTCATTATCAATCATGATACTGTGCAGATACTCTCTTCTTTGAGTTTGAGTCGAAATAGTTTCTTTTGCAAGTTTTCTTGCGATCTTTTGAATTTTGATTTGAGCTATGTCTTCTTTTGTAATTATTTTTTTCAACATTTTTTCTAATTTTGTTTTAATTTTCTTTGACATTGCTGGACTTTGACCTCCAGTAAAAATTGCAATCTGGATCATATTTTCAAAATCAATTATTGCAGGATTTGAAAAATCACTTTCATCCGGATTATCTGAACTGTATGCAATTATTTTATTTCTTTTTGCACTGTTGATTATTTTTTGATTGATTGCTTTGTTGTTTGTAGTTGTAATTATCATATGTGGTTTGAATTTTGAAATAAATTTAGTATCTTGAATTTTTTGTTTTTTAAATTTAATTTTTTTTGCTTTAACCCATTTGTTAATTTGTGAGTTTATTGAATCACTAATTACTGTGATTTCACAATCTTGCTTTAATAGGTAATTGATTCTTTTTTGTGCCTCATTTCCACCGCCAATCACAATGATTGTTTTATCCTGAAGATTAAGATTAACTATCATCGATCAAAAAGACTTCAGTTTCTATTTATGTATTAGAAATTAATGCGTAAAATACCAGTTACGTTTTTAATTGAATGGGAAAGTTACTGGTTACATGACTTCTATGGATAATTTGGATAAAGAAATTCTTAATGAAATACAATGGTCCTTTCCACTTGTTACAAGACCTTTTGATTCCATTGCTAAAAAATTCAATACTACTCCAAAAATTGTCAAAGAACGTCTAAACAATCTAAAAGAAATTGGTGTTCTAAGACAACTTAGTGCAATTTTTGATACTAGAAAACTTGGATACACTAGTTCACTAGTTGCAATGGAGATTGAAGCTGACAAACTAGAATATGTTGCCAGTCAAATTAACCGTCATCCAGGTGTTACCCATAATTATGAGCGTGATCATGAGTTTAATCTTTGGTTTACTCTAGCTGTTCCACCTGGAGCTGATTTGAAAGCAGAACTTGATAAATTCAATGTACTGCAAGGGATAAAAAAAGTACGAATGCTTCCAACTTTACAACTATTCAAAATTGGCGTTAAACTAGATTTAGTTGATGAAAAAAAACATGATATTGCTCCAACTGAAGAGAAAAAAGAAATTAAAAATATAAAATTTGAACCAACCGAACAAGACAAAAACTTTATCCGTGAATTACAAAAAAACATGGAAATTATTGATGAACCCTTTGTAAACGCTGCAAATAATCTTGGATTAACTGAAAATGAAGTATTTGAAAAGATGAAACATTATGAAGACATTGGTGTAATGAGAAGATTTGCTGCTATTCTAAGACATAGACAAATTGGATTCACTGCAAATGGAATGATAGTTTGGAAAGTACCTGAAGATAAAATATCTGAAGTAGGTGGAAAACTAGGCTCATTTCCTCAGGTAAGTCATTGTTATGAACGACCTACATATCCTGATTGGCCATACAATGTATTTTCAATGATTCATTGTAAAACTCAAGATGAAGCACATGATGTAGCAAAAACAATACAAGATCAAATTCATGTTGATGATTATGATATTCTTTTTAGTACTCGTGAATTCAAAAAAACAAGAGTTGAATATTTCGTAGAAAGATCTTTTACTCTGGAAGACACAATTCCTAACTCTTAGAATTCATTTCCATCATGTCCTACGACATGAATTGTACAAAAATATTGGTCATTCATGTTACAATAGTATGTAGAATTATTGCCACACATTTTACATGGTGGTTTTTTATCATTTTCTGATAATTTTGTATGGTATATCTTACTCCTACTAGTGATATTCGAATTCTTGTATATTCTTGTCATGTTTGAAAAATATTCTGTTTGAAGCGGATTTAACGGCTCATCACTGTTAATTTTTTTAATTATTGCTTTCCATTTTTTATAATCGCCAATTCTGGCAAGCTTCATTCTTTCTATTATTTCTAAAGTTTTTTGAGAATCTATCTGTCTGTCCATCGACAAATTAATTTGCTTGAGGTGTTGCTTTTAATTCGTATTCTGGCCATGTATTGTACAAATCATCAATTTCTTTCATGTCTGATGAACTAAGATATTTTCCATCTGAAATTGCTGCAAACATTTCAATTTCTTCTTCACTTACAACTGTAGGGAGTACAGATGCAATCTTATTTTTTGATAAGATGAATTTAATTGCAAATTCAGTAATGTTTAAGCCATTGCGTTCTGCAATTGGTCTGAATTGTTCTACTTTCTCTAGTGCAGATTTTCTCCATTCAGCTTTTCTATCTTTTCTATGATCATTACTTGGAATTACTGTATCTGCTTTTACTTTTCCAGTTAAAATTCCTGATGCATCTGGCACTCTAACTAAAATACCCACATCTTGTTTTTCAGCTTTTTCAAGTAACTCATTTCCTGGTGTTTGTTCTAAAATATTGTAAACTGTTTGTACTGATGATACACTTTTTCTATCCATTGCTTCTAACCCTTCCTGTGTCCATCCAATTGCTGGACCTAGTGCAACTTGAGCTGCTTTAATTTTACCCTCTTTTATCAACTCATCAATTGTATCAAATGTTGCATCATTTCTGAGATGTTTTAGTTTTGGATTGTGTAATCCAAATGAATCAATATAATCTGTTTGTAATCTTTCTAAACTTGCATCTAATGCTTTTCTTGTGTACGCTGGATCATAACTTTGTGGTAATTCTGTATGACCAATTTGTTCTACATTTGAAAAATCATAACCATATTTTGTTGAAATAACTACCTCGTTTCGCATTCCTTTGAAAACTTCACCAATGAGCCTCTCACTTTTTCCTTTTCCATACATGTCTGCTGTTTCAAAATAATTAATTCCTAAATCATATGCTTTTTTTAGCATTCTTTTAGCTTCATCTTCTTCAATTTTTTTACCCCACCAATCAAGAGCAATACTCCATGCACCAAATCCTATTTCTGATACTTTAATTCCACTTTTACCTAGTTTTTTGTATTTCATTTCACTCTCTTTGAATTTACTGAATATCTAAAATTTCTTCATTTATGTTTATCCGAGATTTACATCAATGATATTTTGGTTTTAATAGTAAATTTAATTTAGTTTTGATTTTTTTTCTAATCTACCCTAAACTAATTATCAATGGAATAATGTCTTTTTTAACACTCACAATCATTGGAATATCGTTTTGGACATATTTTGACACTTCTGACTCTCTCAATTCCATGATTAGATTTTGGAAATCTCTGATATCATCTACTTCAAATGCTAACATGAAATCTTCATCATGAATTCCAAAAGAATATGTTGTGTTTAGAACAACTTGTGGATATTTTTTACTTATCTCTATATGTTCATCCATAATCTCTTGTCGTTTTTCTTTATCTAGATGATACCATTTCCTTGTTTTTGTAAATGGATATACTATGACATGTTTTTTTGGTTCATTTCCTGTTACAAATCCATGAGATTTTTGTTCTTGAACATAAAGGGATGGTCGTGTACATGACAAATATGTTTTTGATGGTATAATGTATTTCCCAAAAACTGTTTTGTATAATTTTTCAATAACTAATTGAATTTCATCTATTGTTTTTGCTGCAAACCAAAATAGAAAATCAGTATCATCTCTTAAACCTAAATTAGAATATGATCTAAACATAATTCCAGAATTATTAATTATGTTTTCAACTTCTTTTGCAGATTCTTCTTTTGCTAAATCTGCCATCCATCTCCATTTAGGATCTACTTTGAAAAATGAGAAATTAAAATAATATTGTTCACT
>JAPYTM010000038.1 GCA_029941825.1 Candidatus Nitrosopumilus sp. | reverse complement strand
TTGTTTGCTCTTTCTAATCTTGAAAATATTGTTGGATTGATATGTTTTTTTGCTAATGCTTCATCCTCATATATGAAAAAAGTTCCTCTAACATGTGATCTACCAACATCTGTTTTTAGTCTCATTGAAATTACTACTTTCCCATCTAGTTTGAATTTCTTGGTAACCATATCCACTGCCTCCAACATTTTGAGTTTACCTCCCAACCCTGCAAAATTACATGTCAACTCTCTTCTAGATAGAAATGAATTATTCACATCTGTAATGGTCTCGATAATGGACATGTACCCAAAATCCTTTGGATATTTCATATAAACCTTGATTGTATTAGACAAGAAATTTAAGAAATCCTTGTAAAATCTTAACATGGAAAGATACATGCTACATTTTAAAAATACGAAATATGGTCCTGAACATTCCCGTGAGATTATCTATAAGGCTAGAGATCTAACATCTGATTTGGATGTATCTGTAAGAGTTGCTAGAATTGCCAGAAAATTTGTAGAAATAGATGTGGGAGTTGAAAAAGGGGATCTTGACATACTTGTTGAAAAACTATCCTCAATTGGCACAATTGATAATATTCGACATGTCTTTGAGGAAGAAATAGAAAAAGAACAAGGAATTACTGATGGTATTTTTTATTTTAACAATGAACGATTTTGGGAAAGTCATGAGTCTTTTGAAGGTGTTTGGAAACAATGTTTTGGACGTGAAAAAGAAATCCTTCAAGGAATTATTCTATTTGCAGTTGCATTTGCTCATGCTCAAGAAGATGAACTCAGTATTGGAATTGGAATGCTACATAGAATTTTAGAAAAATTAGGTACATCGCCATCCATGTATTATTCAATTGATGTTGATAGAATTAGAAATAAAGCAACTGAAATGCAACAAGCAAATAATTTGACTATTTTTGAGATTTAATTAATTCTAGTGATTTTGTAACTACTTCTGATCCTTGAAGTAAACCAATGTTACCTTTTTTTGCTTGTCCTTCAGTCATTCGTGTTGTTCCATCATTTTTAATAAAATCTCCTGAAACTAAAATTGGTACCGGATCATCACTATGTCCTTTGTTAATACATGGAGTTGAATGATCAGCTGAAATAATGATTGCTACTTTACTTGAATCAATATTATCTACAAGAGTTTTAAAAAACCTTTGATCAATTTCTTCAATATTTTTCATTTTACCTATTGCATCTCCATCATGACCAAATTCATCTGGTCCTTTGAGATGAACATATATTGCATTTTGAGTTTCCATTGCTTTTGCAGCAACCATTGCTTTTTCTTCATAATCAGTCAAGCCACCTGCTTCAAATGCTTTCATTTTAAGAACATCTGAAATTCCAAGTTCAACTGGCATATCAACTATACAAGAAAAATTCATCCCATATTTTTCATTAATTGAAATTACATTTGGATATTTGTTACCTGCATCTCTAAGTAAAATACAACTAAGTTGTTTCTTATTCTGTTCTAGTCTTTTTTTATTAATTTGACTTTCTTTCATAATATTGGTTGATTGCTCAGAAAATTCATTTACTAAATTTGCAGTAAATTTAGTATGTTCATTTTCTTCTAACGGTAAACATTTTTCAATTTTTAAGAAATCTCCAACAGCTTTTGCTACCCCCATTCCACCAATGTTACTGTATGCTGGATCTGTATTTGTAATTCTAGCTGATAATTTTTGAGCATCTACTCTGATCCTTACTGTAACTCTATGTCCAATTGTTGGAGAAACTTCAACTGTGGTTCCTGGATGTGAAAATTTGACTTTTTCTTCAATTTCTCTTGCAATTCCATCTGCATCTTCTCTTTCAATTTGCCTACCTGCTCTTCTATCTGTGATTACTTGTTTGTCATCTAATGTGGAAAAATTACCTCTTAGTGCCAAATCCCCATCCTTAAAGTCAATTCCTACACCAATAGCTTCAATCACCCCTCGTCCTGCATAATCTGAATGATTGAATTTGTATCCTAACATATTGAAAACCGCAATGTCTGATTCAGGAGCTATTCCTTTTCCAACTGAAATCACTTCTCCTATTGTACCGTTACTTGCAATTTTATCTAAAATTGGTGTATTTGCAGCTTCTAATGGCGTTTTTCCATCTAAATCTGGATGTGGAAGATCTCCTACACCGTCTAATAGAACATAAATCAAATGAACATCAGAATTATTCATTATATCTTCTGTCTTTGGCAGTCTTGATGCTCTCCTTTAAAGTTTACATAAAAATTTACGATCAAAAAATTTGAAATATTTGAATATCTATTTTTGATTTTTCAATAAAATTATTATTTTCTTAATTTTTAAAAATTTATTCAGACTTTTTTTTATTTTAAAATTTATTAGATCTTAGTAAACATTTTAACATACATTTACTTTCAGTCATAAACATGGGAGATATGCGCAAAGATAATGTTTCTGAGCGTTTTATGATTGTTGCAAAAAAAACTGACAAAGTTATAGATCCAAAAAAATCCCCCTTCGCCCCTGGAAATGAATCTATGACAAACCCTTCTGTATTATCCCTTATTGAAAAAGAAGGTATGTTACAGCGTCTTCAAGATGATGAAGATGAATATGTAAAAGATTGGTCAATTAGAGTTTTTGAAAGTAAAAACCCAATTGTTTCAATTGAAACTGAAAACTCTTACAGTGATAAGCCATTTTACAGTGAACCCGCATATGGATATCATTACATTGTAGTTGCATCACCGAATTCAAAAGATACATTTGCTACAATTGCTTCTGAACAATGGTCAAATGTTCTAGTTGTTATTCAAGATAGATTGAGATGGCTTTATACTCAAAAAGGAGTCACATATGTTTCAATTTATGGAAATCATGGTGAATTAGCAGGCAGCACTAATCCTCACCCTCATTTGAATATTCTAACATTTTCTACAATTCCACCAATTATTGAGGAAGAAGCAGAAGCATCACATAAAATTCTAAATGAAAAGGGTGTTTGTCATATGTGTCAAACAGTAAATGAAGAACTTGGAGGTTCTAGACAAGTGCTTCAAACAGAAGGATTTATCGCATTTTGTCCTTGGGCCCCTTCATATCCATATGAATTTTGGATTACACCAAAAAAACACATCACTAGTTTTTCAAAAATTTCTCAAAAAGAAATCAATGATTTGGCATTAATTTTACGTTCAACTTTGGGTGGACTTTCAAAATCTATCAAAAATGTTTCATATAATTTAGTATTTCATCTTTCACCTGAAAAGAAAAGCAGTAGACAAATTCATTGGCATATTGAAATTTATCCAATCACTAAATCTTGGTCTGGATTAGAACGTGGATATGGAATTTTCTTAAATGATGTTTCTCCTGAACAAGCAGCAGAAAAACTTGGTGCAGCATGTAGAAAAGAATTATCTAACCTCGTTGGAATTATATGATTTTCTGAATGGTTTATTTATCAATTAAATTCTGTTAAACTAATGGCAATTGAGAAATGGCTTGCAATCACTAGTGTAGCTTTGTTTGTCATGTTTGCAGGTGAAATGCTTTCAGTTTACAATTTTATGGTTACAAATTCTGATGACTCTGAATTCTTTAGATCATTTTCTGCGGATCCAAAAATAATACAATTTGTTTCAATTGGTGCTGGTCCTGCTGGAGTCTTAGCTGCAGTTGCTTTTATTATGTCTAGACAATATGGGTCTAGACCTGTTGGTGGAATGATTATTGCTGGTGGGGTGATCATGTTTATTGGATTATTTGTTTGTTACACTATGGTTGATGATATTGATGAGCGGTACATTACTGGTTCTGTAAAATACATACCTCTTTTGTTTATGGCTTTGACTGCTCCTACAATTGCAGTTGGTGCTTTTTTACTAAAGGAAAAAAAGCGAAGACCAAAAAAACAATTCGTTTAGACATGATCAAATCTTAATTCATTTGCAGTATGGGTAAATCCAAGTTTTTCATAAAATGGCTTTATCTCGTCTGTACAATCTAAAATTGTCTTGTAACACCCTCTATTTTTTGCAATTTCTAGAACATATTTTATAATTTTCCCCCCAATTTTTTGTCCTTGAAAGTTTTTGTCTACTACAACATCTTCAATATGTCCAACTAGTCCCCCATTATGGATAAATTTTGGTTCAATTAGGAGTGTCACACTTGCCACAATTTTTTCATCTAGTTCTGCTATTGTTACTATGTGATTTGAATTTGAACCAATGTTTTCAAATATTTTTTCAGCTTTATCTCTATTGATATCACTTGTTTGCCTTAGTGAATCAAGTGTAGTTAGAAACCCATTCCACAGATCTTCTTTTTTTAATTCTCTGATTATCAGTTCATTCATTTTAATTTTCAGTTTTTACCTTGTTTTTGAATATATTCTTGATATGCTTTTTTGTAAGATTCTTTGTTACCTATATCTGTAAATCCTTTTTTTGTAATAAAACTACTAACTACATTCTTGTTCATCATAGCTTTTTTTATAACATCATCCATTCCATATGGTTTATTTTTTGGAATCAAACTAAAAACTTTGGGCTCCATTACATAACATCCAATATTTACATTAGCTTTAATCTCTGGTTTTTCAATCCAATTTAGAACTTTTCCAGTTTTAGATGTTTCAATAACCCCATATGGCAAGTTAGTTTTATATTCATGCAAACTCATTGTAACAAATGCTTTTTTCTTGGTATGTTGTTTAATCATATTTCTAAGACTAAAATCAAAAATGGAATCTCCATACATACAAACAAAAGTATCATCAATGAATTTTTCTGCAGTTTTGAGTTGACCTGCAGTAGCTAGAGGTTTATTTGAAATTGCATATTCTATTTTAATCCCAAATTTTTTACCATCCCCAAAATAATCCTCAATAGTTTTTCTAAGATAACTAACACACAAAACAAATGACTTGACTCCACTTTTTTTTGTCCAATTAATTATATGTTCTAAAATTGGTTTTTCGCCTAATGGCAACATTGGTTTTGGAAGAAATGTTGTGTATGGTTGAAGTCTGGTACCTAACCCTCCAGCAAGAATCACTGCTTTCACAAACCCTATTTCATTTGTGACTATTTATGTTCGAGGATGAATTGTTACTACCTCAAATAATTATTGAAATTTTTTCTAAAATATTTTTTGGAGTTTTACCAAAAACTATGATCATCGCCTCTTTTCCGAAATCACCTTTGTGATATACTATATCTAAAACTTTATTCGAATTTCTGATTGCACAATTAATCCCCCACTCTATTGTTGATTTTTTGAATTTAATTGATTTAGGTTCTTGACTTCTATCGTAACTAGACACTACTAATTTTGTTTTTTTAATTTTTAGAATAGTTTGATTTTGATATTTAATATTTATTGCAGAACAAATTTGTGGAAATTTTTTATTCATAATTAGTAACGCTGTTGCAACATGTTTTGATCCTCCATATTCTAAATCACCAGCAACTATAACTTTTTTTCCAGTTTTAACAATTCTTCCAGAAATTGCTAGAACATCTTTTGTTGATTTTGGTTTTTGTTTGGAATACACAAAATTTGTTTGACATTCTGGAATATTTTTATAAATATTTTTAATTTCAATAAATTTACTTATTGCATGTGATAATTCCACATTAATATTATCCTGAATATCTGTGATGGCAATCCCGTCTCCTAGTTTTTTTGCATTTTTAATTGAATTATATGTAAATTCTTTAGCAAATTTTACTGATTCTTTAATATTTTTTTTATTTGCAAGTGCAAAAATTATAGCTGCTGAATAATTGCACCCACTTCCATGATTAATTTTAGATATTTTATTACTTGAAATTTGATATTTATTTTCTTTTTCTTGAATGAAATCTGATATTTGATCATTTTTTGTTTCAATTCCTGTGATTACAACATTTTTTGCTCCCATCTTTTGAATTATTTTTGCAATTTTTTTAGGTGTATTTTTTCCACTGATCTTAGTTTTTGATAAAATTTCTGCCTCAAATTTATTTGGTGTAATCACTGTTGCAAGTGGAATTAAATATTTTTGAAAATTCTCAATTGCTGATTTTTCTATTAGTATTCCACCCGTAGTTGATTTGATTACAGGATCAACCACTATTGGTATTTTTAATTTTTTTAATTTTTGATATAACGTTTTGATTATTTGTGAATTGTAAACCATTCCAATTTTTATTCCATCTATTTTAAAATCTGACATCACTACATCTAATTGATCTCTTAGAATTTTTTGTGATACTGGTTCAATCATTCCAAAACTTGAAGTATTTTGACTGGTGATTGCAGTAATTACTGTTAGACAGTGGGCATTTAATACTGTAAATGTTTTTACATCACTTTGAATTCCTGCACCTGACGATGGATCAGAACCACCAATTGAAAGCAAATTCATAATATTTTTAGTCTCTAAGCACTAATCTGTTTTTCCTTTAAACACCAACTGATGTATGTGCTTGAGTTTTTGTGATATCTATTTTATACTTTAATGATTTGATTTATCATAATGACTAAAATCTCCATGGTTGATGATTCAATACCTGAAGAATTGAAATGTACAACTTGTTTGTTACCTATGCAATATCAAACAAAAAGAAATGGAAAATTTTTATGGCAATGCTTCAAATGTGGAAAACAATATCTTGTATCTGAAAATATTGGAGATATAATTGAAGAAAAATGGAGTCCACCTAGATGACAAATGTATCTAAAATAGAATCACTGAAATTTGAAAATCAAAAACTTCGTAGTTACATTTCACTAGTTTTAGCTGAAATTCAACTAGTGGAAAGAATTAGTGAAATTAAACAAAATTTTACAAATCCTTCTGATTTTAATCGCATAACTGTGCCTATGCTAGATAGAATTTCCAAAATTAAATCTGAAAAAAAGCTTTTAGAAGAAAACCTGAATTTAAATTAATTTTAATTCTTTTGAACTAGTCTGATACTTGACTAACACACTCAAAAGAGCAAAATTCATCTTTCATACTAAAAAATTCTCTACCACAATGCATGCATTCTCTAATAGTTCTCACATTATCATATACAATTTATTCCATTTAAGACTGATCGATCTTCTTAATATACTTCCATGAAATTATTTTATGATTATAATTTTTTTAACTTCATGATTGTTTAAATCAGGTGAAAACATAGTTCATTTTATGGCCACTCAGATGACTTCTGCACGACGTGGAATTGCTACGGACGAAATGAAACAAGTTGCAAAAGACGAAGATGTTACACTTGATTGGTTGATTTCAAAAGTTGCACGCGGTTCTATAATTATTCCAAGTAATAATATTCGACCACAAAAAATTCACAATGTAGGAATTGGTAAAGGTCTTAAAACTAAAGTAAATGTCAATATTGGAACTTCCACACTTAATGTAAATCTAGATGAAGAAATTGAGAAAGCAAAGATTGCAGTAAAATATCATGCAGACACAATGATGGATCTTAGTGACGGTGGGGATATTAAAAAAATAAGACGGACTCTTTTAGATGTCGCTCCAATTACTTTTGGAACTGTTCCAATTTATGAGGCTTATAATTATGGTGTCGAAGTTCACAAAAACCCTTTGAATTTAACTGAGGATGATTACTTGAAGGCATTTGAAAATAATGTAAAAGATGGAGTTGATTATGTTACAATTCATTGTGGAATTACTAAAGATATTGCAAAAAGAATTTTAAAAGTTCAGAGATATGGTGGTGTTGTAAGTAAAGGTGGAACACTTACTGCAGCTTGGATGTTAAAACATGATAAAGAAAATCCTTACATTACACATTATGACTATATGATGGAACTTGCCAAAAAGTATGATGTAACATTTAGTCTTGGAGATGCACTAAGACCTGGTTCAATACTTGACTCTCATGATGAATTACAGGTTCAAGAAATGATCAATATCTCTCAATTAACAAAACGTGCACATGAACAAGACATTCAAGT
>JAPYTM010000037.1:3409-8255 GCA_029941825.1 Candidatus Nitrosopumilus sp. | reverse complement strand
ATGAAAAAGGAATTGTTGTACTTGGTGCAGGACCATATAGAATTGGAAGTAGTGTAGAATTTGATTGGGGTACAGTTAACATGGTTTGGGGATTACAAGAAAATGGCGAGAAACATATCTCTGTGGTAAATTGCAATCCTGAAACTGTATCCACTGATTATGATATTTGTAATAGATTATACTTTGAAGAATTGACCCAAGAGAGAATTCTAGATATCGCTGAATTTGAAAATCCAAAAGGTATAATCACTTGTGTTGGTGGACAAACTGCAAATAATTTAACTCCTGGTCTTGCAAAACATGGTATTACCATTTTGGGAACTACAGCTAATGATGTTGATAGAGCTGAAGATCGTTCAAAGTTTAGTGCCGAACTTGATAAACTACACATATCACAACCGCGTTGGCAAGCATTTTCAAATCTCAATGAAGCAAAAACTTTTGCACAAGATGTTGCATTTCCAGTAATTGTAAGACCTTCATATGTTTTGTCTGGAGCTGCAATGAAAGTTGTTTGGTCTCAAGATGAATTAAAAACATATGTCAAGGAAGCTGCTGATGTTTCCCCTGATCACCCTGTTGTAATATCTAAATTTATGTTAAATTCACTTGAAGTGGATGTAGATGGAATCAGTAATGGTAAAGAGGTTGTAATTGGTGCAATAGTTGAACATATTGATAGTGCAGGTGTTCATTCAGGCGATGCTATGATGTGTATTCCTCCATGGCGTCTAAGTAATAAAATTATAGAAACCATTAATGATTATACCAAAAAAATTGCGTTAACCTTTAACGTTAAAGGTCCATTTAATTTACAATTTTTGGTTCATGATGATCATGTCTATGTGATTGAACTAAACATACGTGCATCTCGTTCCATGCCATTTGTTTCAAAACTCGTTAAAACAAACCTAATTTCCCTTGCATCTAAGGCCATTTTAGATAAACCATTACCTAAAATCCCTGAAAACAAATGGCAAAAAATTCATAATTATGGTATCAAAGTTCCACAATTTTCTTTTATGCAATTGGATGGTGCAGATATCTCATTAGGTGTTGAAATGCAATCCACTGGTGAAGCTGCTTGTTTTGGTAATAGTTTCTATGATGCATTAGCCAAAGGTTTGACATCTGTTGGTTATAATTTACCTGATAAGGGCACTGCACTTGTAACTGTTGGAGGTTCACAAAACAAAGAAAAACTTGTTACAACTATTGCAAAACTTAAACATCTTGGCTTCAAAATTTTAGCAACTGAACATACTGCAGAATTTTTTGAAGAAAAAATTGGTGAAGTAGAAATTGTTCATAAAATTTCAGAACCTGAACGAAAGCCAAATATTTCTGATCTTCTATATGATCGAAAAATTGATTTTATCATAAATATTCCTAGTACTTCAACATTGGAAAAATATGTGGGGATGTTAGATGATGAATATCAGATTAGACGAAAATCTTTAGAATTAGGTGTTCCTGTTTTAACAACTATTGAATTAGCTGATTCTTTTGTTAAAACTTTAGAGTGGCTTAAAGATAATAAAACCACGATAGAACCAATCCAGCCTTACGACGAAATTAATTAATTTCATTTCCTATTAACATGGCATTTTAAATTCAATATGAATATCTGTAACTATTATCTTTTTTTAATACCTTTTACAACCAATGCAGGTGTTGATGGAATTATTCTAGTTTATAGCGCCAAAGTTATACTTTGGATATTTGATTAAATCCTTGTGAATAAAGATTCTGACAGAATTGAAACTCTAGTTTCTGAAAAACGTGTTAAACTACATATTTTTGAGCCTAGTCAAAGAAAGATATGGACAGTTGTAGGAAAGGGTGAAGAACATTGGATTGATCCTGATGCCAGTTATTGCTCATGTCCTGGATTCTACTTTGGCAAATTAAATGGAAAAACTACTTGTTATCACCTAAAATCAGCTGAACTTGCCCAAAAAGAAAATGAATTTGAAAAAATTATTTTTTCTGATGAAGAATTCTCTGATTTTCTTTTAGGGTTGGTTTCTGATTTGTAATTGTTTGTAATTAGAATATATTAATAACTAGAAATTTAGTGAAATGTTATGGATGATGACCAACAGAATTCTGAAATTGAAAAAATTGCAAATTTGATGGTTCATGATAATCTTTCGTTAGATGAAGAAGATGTGGTAAAATTAGAAAAATACAAAAATCTAATTAAAGAAGATTGTGATCTTGACGATGAAAATGCCATGAAATTAGTTTATGAAACACTTTTGTTTAGAAAATTAAAAAATTCTGATCCTGAAGATATTTTAGAAAAAGGTAATGAGTTTGGCGCTGGATTCAGCTAGACTTATTCTAATGGTATAGTGTCTATATCATCTTTTGAAACGCCTTTCCAAAGACCAATCATTCCCTCTGCTTCAACTTTTTCAACTTTTGTTATTTGTTGAATTTTGATGTGATCTGGATTTGGTGGCATCCATAACATTGCCATATAATCTCCTACATTCCCAACTTCATTTGGTAAAGCCATTACGACTTTATCTGCTGCAAATCCTTTTGCAGTAAGTGCATTCATTGCTTTTTCTTTTAGATCCATTTTTCCATGAAGGAATAGATAGACGCTTTTTTGAGTATCAATTTCTGCCATGAATTTGTTGAATTTTTAAACTAAATCAACCTTTCCTGATCTTGTACCTGCCAAAAAGGGTTAAATTAGAATAAATGAAAATTACATCTATGAAAATATTCACTGTTGGAAGCAAATCGTTTGTAACAAGTTTCCAATTAGCTGGAATTCCGGGTATAATTTCTGAAAATCCTAAAAATGCGTTAAGTGAAATTAAACGATTAACTGATGACTCTGATGTTGGATTGGTTCTTGTCAGTGATGATATCACAGAGTCCATAAATGATGAATTAACTACATTACGATCTGAAAAATCTACCCTTGTTTTTGCATTACCTGCAACTGGGAGTCAAAAAACTGAAATTGATTATAGGGTAATGTTAAAGAAAATTCTTGGTGTATAGTTTTTTTAATCTACTTATAATCAATATCTCAATGTTTTACCATGAAAACTGCGTCTGTTAAAGGACCATCCGTAATCACTGTTGATGATAATCAAAAATTATCCTTGGAACCTGGTGATATTTTAGTTCAAATGCATGCTTGTGGTATTTGTGGCTCTGATTTAGAAAAAGTTTATGGTACATATGGGCAACCATCTATGCGTTTAGGTCACGAACCTGCAGGTGTAGTTTTAGATGTGAGCTCTGATGTCACTGAATTTAAAAAAGGCGATAGAGTGTTTACTCACCATCATGTCCCCTGTTATAATTGCCATTTTTGCAATCATGGAAATGAAACAATGTGTATGAAATATTCTGAAACAAATCTTTCACCTTGTGGTTTATCTGAAGAATATGTTGTACCTGCATGGAACGTATCTAATGGTGGAGTTTTAAAAATTTCTGATTCTTTAAGTTTTGAAGAGGCTGCAATGATTGAACCTTTGGCATGCTGTGTTCGAGCATGGACTAAATTTACTTATTCTGAAAATGACTCGATTGCAATTTTTGGTGTAGGTCCAACTGGAATGATGCATGTAATGTTAGCAAAGCAAAAAAAATTCTCTAAAATTTTTTGTTTTGATGTAAATGATTTCAGATTAGAATTTGCCCAAAAATTTAACATAACTAAATCCATTAACTCCATAAATGAAAACAAAAACCAAATAATCTTAGATAATACTGATGGGAGAGGTGTAGATGTGGCAATTGTTGCTACAAGCAGCTTAAAAGCACTTGAGGATGCAATTGACATGGTGCGAAAAGGTGGAACCGTAATGATGTTTGGTGTTCCATCCAAAGATTCTAAATTAGATTTAGACATGAGTACAATTTATTCTAAAGAAATTACTCTTGTAACAAGTTATGCTGCATCTGATCAAGATACAAAAGACTCTTTGAATTTAATTGAATCTTCACAAATTAATGTTAAACAATTAATCACTCATACTTATCCAATTGTTGATTCTCAAAAAGCATTTGATCATGCACGTAGTGGTGATAATGCAATGAAAATAATCATCACAAAATAGGAAAGGCTTAAGAAAGGTATTTCTATTCTTTCAAAATCGAAGAAACATGGATTGGGGATTACAAAATAGATTATCAAAAATCATTAAACCCCAAGACAATCGTGCGCTAATGTTAGCAGTTGATCATGGATACTTTCTCGGTCCAACTGAAAAGTTAGAAAATCCAAAAAATGTAATTGCTCCTCTTTTGAAACATTGCGACTCATTAATGCTTACACGAGGTGTTCAACGAACATCAGTTTCTGCAATTACTGATACTCCAATGGTATTGCGAGTTTCTGGCGGTTCTAGTATTATTGGAGATGATTTATCTCAAGAAGACATTACAGTTTCTATTGAAGATGCAATTAGACTAAACGCTAGTGCTCTTGCTATGTCAATTTTTGTTGGTTCTAAATATGAATATCAGACTATTGTTAATCTTGGAAAATTAGTTAATGAGGCTGCAAGATATGGACTTCCAGTTTTAGCTGTAACTGCTGTTGGAAAAGATATGGGCAAAGATGCACGATATCTTTCTTTGGCTTGTAGAATGGCAGCTGAACAAGGTGCACATATTGTTAAAACCTATTATTGTGATAATTTTGAAAAAGTCGTTAAATCTTGCCCTGTTCCAATTATTGTTGCTGGTGGAAAGAAAATTCCAGAACGCGATGCATTACAATTAACATATAATTCTATTAAAGCAGGAGCTGTGGGAGTTGATATTGGTAGAAATGTTTGGCAATCTGAACATCCAGTTGCTATGATTA
>JAPYTM010000037.1:0-3309 GCA_029941825.1 Candidatus Nitrosopumilus sp. | reverse complement strand
CAAACCTAATCAAAACAAACCTAATCAAAACAAACCTAATCAAAACAAACCTAATCAAAACAAACCTAATTTAACAAAGAAATAGTTCACCCTTCAATTTTTGAAAGATGAATGTGTGCAATTTTCCATGTTGTTTGTTTTACTAGTACAAATGTTGCCCGTCCAATAATTTTCATATGTTCTCCAGTGAATGCTTTGTTATCTACTAACATTCCCTGTTGAATTAATTCTAAAGCAACAACAGCTGTATCTCCAAACAAACTAATTTTTGGATTTTTTATTTCATATGAATAATCTGAAATACTCACAAATCGTAATTCTTCTAATTCTATTGTAGTTTGATAGTCTTTTAGATCATATGGTGGCAAATCACTGAAACTTGAAAATTTAGGATCGTTGAGATGTATGTCTCTTAGAGATGCTAGATCTTTTGTCACTCCAGCTTGAAATAATGTCTCAATTACTTTGATGATTTCTTCATTATCTAACAAGACAACCGTTTCAAATATTGAAAATATCAGTTTAAGTCTTCTGCACTGATACGATAACCCTGATTGTTTTTTTGATAATCTTTATTAATTATTAATTGGATACTTTTTTTGATTTCAATGAGCACAAAATTAACTAGACATCTTGTCATACATTTGCAAGTTGTTCTTTTACTGTAATACGTGCTCAAAATTTTAACACATTAAAATTATGGAGAAAAATTTGATGAATAAAATGGAAACTATGACTGGTGCAAAGGCCTTGATGAAGGCTATGGAGAAGGAAGGCGTTAAACAAGTATTTGGTTTACCTGGTGGTGCAAACCTTCCAATGTATGATGAGTTTGCTAGATGTGACATTAGACACATTTTAGCAAGACATGAACAATCAGCAGCTCATATGGCTGATGGTTTTGGTAGAGTTAGCAGAAAACCTGGTGTTTGTTTTGCAACATCTGGACCTGGTGCCACCAACGTATTAACTGGAATTGCAACTGCGCAAGCTG
Source organism: Candidatus Nitrosopumilus sp. (assembly GCA_029941825.1). Lineage (GTDB taxonomy): Archaea > Thermoproteota > Nitrososphaeria > Nitrososphaerales > Nitrosopumilaceae > Nitrosopumilus. The sequence continues at coordinate 2,315 of JAPYTM010000037.1, read as the reverse complement.
ATTCATCACCCATGGTTGTAGTTACTGGTCAAGTAGCTGTTAACATGATTGGACGTGATGCATTCCAAGAAAGTGATATTATTGGAATGGCAAACCCTGTTGTAAAATATTCATTTCAACCCAGAACTGCAGGAGAAATTCCTGGAGTTGTAAGAAAAGGATTCTATATTGCAGAAACTGGAAGACCTGGTCCTGTATTAATTGACATTCCAAAAGATGTTCAAATAAATAAAGCAGAAATGACATTTCCAGAGGAATTTAAAATACAAGGTTATCATCCTTGGACTGATCCTGATATTGTTGCAGTTGAAAAAGCACTTGATATGTTACTTAATTCAGAAAAACCAATTATTTTAGCCGGTGGAGGAACTATAATTTCATCAGCATTTGCAGAATTGCAAGCTGTTGCAGAAGCACTCATGCTTCCTGTAGTTACTACTTTCAAAGGAAAAGGTGCATTCCCTGAGACTCATCCTTTGTCATTAGGTCCAATTGGAATGCATGGACATGCAGAGGCAAACAAAATGATGGCAGAAGCTGATTGTGTATTAGCTATAGGAACTAGATTTTCTGATAGATCAATTGGAACCTTTGAGGCTTTTGAGAAGAGACTTAAGATTATTCATATGGATGTTGATCCTGCAGAGATTGGTAAAAACCAAACAGCTCAAATTGCAGTAATTGGAGATGTTAAAGTATCACTTCGAATAATGATAAAATTACTTTTGCAAAGATCTATCAAAAAAACTGAAGAGAGTATTTGGATTAAACATGTTAAAGAAACTAAAGCATACTGGAAAGAAAATTTGAAGATTCATCCTGGTGAAATGAGTTCTGCAAAAATTTTACGTAAACTTCGAGAAATATTACCTAAAGAATCCATTATAACAACTGAAGTGGGACAACATCAAATGTGGGCGTCATTATTCTATGATGTAATTCAACCTGGTACTTTTTTTAGTTCAACTGGACTTGGCACTATGGGTTGGGGATTTCCTGCATCAATTGGTGCTAAAGTTGCAAGACCTGATGTACCAGTTGTAGATATTGCAGGGGATGGAAGCTTTGCAATGACTGAAAATTCACTTGCAACTGCTGTTTTAGAAGATATTCCAGTAATTGTTTTTATTTTAAATAATTCAATATTGGGAATGGTTGCTCAATGGCAAAGAACCTTCTATGATCGAAGAATGATTGGAGTAGACCAACAACACTGTCCTGATTATGTAAAATTAGCTGAATCTTATGGAGCTCAAGGAATTAGGGCACAATCAATGGATGAGCTTGACAAAGCAATCAAGACTGCTTTAAGTAGTGACGTCGCAACTGTTATTGATATTCCAATTGATCCTGAAGAAGACGTATTACCATTTGTTGCACCAGGAACTTCACTTTCGGAAATGATATTACCTTCATAGTGAATATCATGTGGGCAATTCTTTCTATTTTAGTTGAAAATAAACCTGGAATCTTGTTTAAGATAACTCATCTTTTTAGGGCTAGAAATTTCAATATTGATAGTATTTCTGTAGGTGTAACTGAGAATCCTGATTATTCTAGAATGACAATTACTACTTTTGGTGATGAAAAGAGAATAGATCAAATAATAAAACAACTCGATAAAATGATTGACACTATAGATGTTAAACGATTAGATGAGCATAAGACAGTATATCGTGAACTAAGTATTTTTAAGATTAAAATAAGTGATGCTAATGATAGTATGGATGTTAATAAATTGGCAAATGCATATGGCGGCAAAGTTCATGATGTCAAAAAAGATTCAATCATGGTTGAATTGACTGCTACTCCTGATCAAATTAAAGCATTTGAAGAATTAGTAAAGCCATTTGGAATTATTGATGTTGCACGAACTGGTGTTGCTGCTTTGCAAAGGAGTGGAACATGAAAATTAGAATATTTGATACAACATTAAGAGACGGAGAACAAACTATTGGAGTTTCTTTATCTCCAGATCAAAAATTATCTATTGCTAAAAAACTTGATGCACTTGGAGTTGATGCAATAGAATCTGGGTTTCCAGTAATTTCTAATGGTGAATTCAAAGCAGTAAAAATGATCACTAGTGAAGGATTATCTTGTGAAATTGCGGGATTGACAAGAACCATCAAAACAGATATTGATTCTGCAGTTGATGCTGGATTAAATTATATTCATACATTCATTGCGACTTCTGATATTCATTTAGAGTATAAACTCCATATGACTCGAGACCAAGCACTTGAAAAAGCAATTGAAGCTGTGGAGTATGGAAAATCACGTGGTCTTCAAGTTGAATTCTCAGCTGAAGATGC
>JAPYTM010000036.1 GCA_029941825.1 Candidatus Nitrosopumilus sp. | reverse complement strand
CATATTAGTAGAATTGTTCAAATAGAATCAAAATCGTTCAAATGATTGTTCATTTGTTCAAATAGAATTACAAAAAACAAATAGGCATGCGTATTTTAAGTGAAATAATGATAAAAACTAGAGTTAGATGCCCATGTTGTGGCACACGTTTGAACGAAATCAAGAATCATTTGAACAATAATCAAGAATAGGTTCTAGATTTAGATCATGGGAAAGAATTCAACATTACAATATAACTTGCAAATCTATGATTTTTTGGTCTGACTAATTTTTGAGAATATTTACTGATAGGTTTTCCAATTGCACCATTAAGACCAAGTGGTCCTTTTACGTATTTCTCGCGCTCAGCCCATTTAAGAACATCATCAGTAGGGGCATAATGATTAATTATTTTTTTATTAATAATATTTTGAAAAATTTTACCAAATTTTTTAGAGGATGGTACATCATCAGTAATTGATGCCCCAAAAAAGTAGACACTCTCAATAATATTATAATTTTGTTTCTTTTTTGCAAGATATTGTACAGTACTAAGAATTACTTGGGAACCTAAAGAATGACCCATTAGTCGAATCTTTGTTTTTGGACTAGTACTTTTGAAATCTTCAATAAATTTACCAAGATTTTGTCCATTTTTCTGTGCAATAATTTGGCCTACTGCAAGTGCATGTTTTGCATGTTTCATTAAATGAGCACCAATTGTATTAGAATCATAACTATACCCGATTACAGGATGAGTGTAACCTAATCTAGATAATCTATTTTTTGCTAAAAGGACTTTAGCAATTGCCCCAGCATTATCATTTCTCAAACCATGAATCATTATTGTAAATTCTTTAGAATCAATTAATTTCTTAAAGTCTTTTTTTGGATACAAATAGTAAGAGTTTGTTTTGAGTGTTTTGCCATTACTCAGATCATAGTATCCCCTAGTTGAAATTCTTGGAGTGATTTTCATTATTCAGATGGTCCTAGTTGTTTTTTGAGGATTTCAATGTCTGATTCTTCAACCTTGGCAAACAATGGAGAAGCAGTACCCAATACATGACCAGATGGAATTCCTAATTCAGACATATTACTCCAGGTTAATTCATCAATTTTTCCAGATAGTCCTAATTGTTCCCAAATTTGTTGAGCAGATTCAGGAAGAAATGAAAATAAAGCAATGGCCATACTTCTAGCTGCATTAACTGAAAGAAATACACAATTTGCAGTTCCAGGACCTTTTTTCCAAGGTTCCTTGTGTTGAAAATATTGGTTAAAAAATGAAGAAAACTCCATGATTTTTTTAAGAGCCCTATCAAGGTGATTCTGCTCTAAAAGTAATCCTACATCAGTTGCAAGACTTTTAATCTTTTGTTCAGCTTCTGTATCTTTATCATCAAATGTGTCAATTTCAGGGACTATACCATCAAATGTCTTTTTGGTAAATCCTAAAGCACGATTAACAAAGTTCCCAAGATTTCCAATTAGTTCAGAATTAATTCGAGTTGCAAAATCATTCCAATCAAAATTCAAATCATCTTGAGAATAAGGATTAATTGAAATTAAATAATAACGAAGATAGTCTGCACGATAATTTTTCAAAAAATCTTTTAATCCAATATACCAATTCCTACTTTTAGAAATTTTCTTTGCTTGAAGTGTTAGATGTCCTCGTGTTGGGATATAATCAGGTAATTTGTATTCACTATTAATTCCCAATCTCATTGCAGGCAAAAAAAGATAATGATGGTAAACAATATCTTTTCCAATAAAGTGATAAATATCTGCAGAATTCCAAAATTCTTTTCCATCAATTCCTTTGTCATTAAGAAATTTTATGGCAGTTGAAATATACGCCAAATGATTATCAAACCATCCATAGAATACTTTGCCTTCTGCAGCATCAAGAGGTACTGGGACTCCCCAAGAAATATCACGAGTGATATCCCAATCAATTAAACCAGATTTAATCCAATTTTGAACATATTTTTTAACATCTTTTTGAAGATGTTCATGTTCATCTAGCCATTTGAATAATAAATCACCAAAATTTTTGAGTTTAAAAAAATAGTGTTTTGTTTTTTCTTTAGTTGGGGGTTGTCCACATATGGAGCATTTTGGATTAATAATTTCTTCAGGAACACGACCACAACTTTCACAAAGATCAGAATATTGGTCATCAGCTTTACAATCAGGACACGTACCTTTCACATATCTGTCAGGTAAGAATTTCTTGTCATTATTACAATAAAATTGAATAATTTCTTTTTCGTAGATATGACCGGCATCATTTAGTTTTTGAAATACATCTTGAACAAATGCAATATTTTCAGGAGAACTAGTCTTGTAAAAAAAATCAAATTCAATGTTAAATGCAGTAAAATCCTCATAATCTCGTTTATTCCAATGTGAAACATATTCTGCAGGAGTTTTTCCTTCTTTTTCTGATTGAAGTAATATTGGAGTACCGTAATCATCAGAGGCACAAACATAGTATGCCTCTACTCCATTTAGTTTCAAAAATCGAGTTGTTACATCTGCAGGAAGATATGTTGATGCAACATGTCCTAAATGAATTTCCCCATTTGCATAAGGTAATGCACTAGTAATAATGGCTTTTTTGTTCATTTAATATTTGACAAGAGCAGTATTGAGGTTAAGAAGTTTTACCAACTACTAGCATACTTTACTTGTTCTGGAGTAAGTTTATCGATTTTAACATCCATTGCCTTTAGTGCATCAAATGCTATTTGTATGTCAATTTCTTTGGGCACATCAATAATTTTATTTTCCATTTTTTTGTGATTTTTAAGAATGTATAGAATGGATAGTATTTGATTTGAAAATGATTGTGCCATTACTTCTGGAGGATGACCTTCTGCTGCAACCAAATTTGCAAGACGGCCTTGACCAATTAGATAAACTATTTTTCCATTTTTCAAAGTACATTCATCAAGATTAGGTCGTACTTCTCTAACTGATTTTGATTTTTTTAGTAAAAATGCAGCATCAATTTCTACATCAAAGTGACCAACATTTCCCATAATGGCACCATTTTTCATTTGTAAAATGTGTTCTTTTCTAATCACACTAGTCATTCCAGTACATGTAACAAAAATATCTCCAACCTTTGCAGCTTGGGTCATTGGCATTACTTCAAATCCATCCATATGAGCTTCAAGGGCTTTAACAGGATCAACTTCAGTAACAATTACTTTGGAACCCATTCCATGGCATCTTGATGCGACACCACGTCCTACCCAACCATATCCAACTACAACTACACGTTTTGATGCCATGAGTAAGTTCATTGCACGCAAATAACCATCAACGGTACTTTGTCCAGTTCCATATCTATTATCAAACATGTGTTTTGTGTATGCTTCATTAACTAAAATTACAGGGTATCGAAGTTTACCTTGGTTTTCTACTGCTCTAATTCTAGTAACACCTGCAGTAGTTTCCTCAGTTGCACCTATAATTTCCATGTTCTTGAATCGTTTATCAAAATGAGCTTTAATGTTCATATCAGCACCATCATCAGTAAGAATAGTTGGTTTGTGTTTGAGTACTTGGTCAATACACCAATCATAATCTTTGACAGATTGCCCATGCCATGCATAAATGTGGATTCCTTTAGACACTAAAAATGCAGCAATGTTATCTTGTGTTGTTAATGGGTTTCCACCACAACATGCAACAGTTGCGCCTAATTCTTTAGCACCCATTAGTAGAACTGATGTCTCTTTTGTAATGTGTAAACAAAATCCAATGGTAATACCCTTTAGTGGTTTTACTTTTTTAAAGCGATTAATTGTATTGTCTAGAATTTGCATATGAGATCTAGCCCAATCATAAGACAGTTTACCTTCTTTGATCAATTTTTGACTAGACTTTACTTTACTCAATAATCAAGGCCTCGAATTAGCCTATAAAATCCTTCATGCGAATGTAAATAAATGACAACAATATCAGAAAATTATTGACTTGGAAAAAGATTGCAGAAAAAGGAGAAATTGATGAAGGAAAAGGTAAAGCCTTTAAAATTGAAGGAAAACAGATTGCAATATTTAATCAAGATGGATATCATGCCATGGATGACCTTTGCGTTCATCAAGATGGATCAATTGCACCTGGAAAATTAGAAGGTGATATTGTAGAGTGTCCACTCCATTTTTGGCATTATAACATCAAAACAGGTCAACTTACAGACTATCTCAAAGATGTTAAACTAGAAACATATCCTGTTGAGAAAAGGGATGACGGTATTTACATAGATATCAAGTAGAAAATATTTTATGTGAATCTTAATTTCACAGTAGGTATAATTTTTATTCTAACATATTCTGTAAATTAATCATTGAATCAAGACATCATAAGTGAAATTAAAAATCAAGATTATTTTTCAATCACTGAAACAATTGAGAAATTTTTAGTAGATCAAATAGAGAAAAATCATGCAAAAGGAGTAATTTTAGGATTAAGTGGAGGAATAGATTCTGCAGTATTAGCTTATTTGTGTAAAAGAAAACTAAAAAAGAATACTTTGGCAATTATAATGCCAGATACTACAATTACACCAAAAATAGAAACAGAGGATGCATTGAAAATGATTGCATTAACTGGAATAGAATACAAGTTAATTGACATCAAACCAATAATTAATGAATATTCAATGTATCTTGAACCAAATGATAAATCCAAAGGAAATCTTCGTGCAAGAGTCAGAACAAATATTTTGTATTACTATGCAAATGCCAAAAACTATCTGGTTTTAGGATCTAGTGACAAAAGTGAAAATCTAATTGGGTATTTCACGAAATTTGGAGATGGTGCATCAGATATTACTCCAATTATCTCATTGTACAAACTTCAAGTAAGAGAATTAGCAAAACATCTTAAAGTTCCAGATAATGTTATTTCAAAAAAGAGTAGCCCACATTTATGGGAAGACCATGAAGCTGAAAAAGAATTAGGTTTACCATATGAAGAGATAGATTCCATACTGTATTGTTTGTTTGACAAAAAATTATCAGTTAAGGAAACACAGGAAAAGACTCAAATTGAAAAATCAGTGATAGAAAAAATACAAAAATTAAACATAAACAGTGAACATAAAAGATTGACAGCACAAAAACCAGTGATAGAATAGTAATGAAACTTCAAGATACATTATCAAATATTGAGCAAGAGGTAGATGTTTCAAAGAAAATTAGAATTTACCTTTGCGGGGTTACAGTGTATGATGAATCCCATATTGGTCATGCAAGAACAATCATAGTTTTTGACGTATTAAGAAAATACCTAGAAAGTAAAGGTGTGGAAATTGAATTTATTCAAAATTTTACAGATGTGGATGATAAAATTATTAATCGTGCACAAAAAGAAAACACAACTGCAGAAACTATCAGTGTAAGGTACATTGAAAATTATTTTGATGATTTTGATAGACTAAATGTAAAACATGCAACAAAATATCCAAAAGCTACAGAACATATTGATGATATTATCAAATTCATTGAAAAATTAATTGAAAAACAAATTGCATATGTCACTAAAAATGGAGTATATTTTTCCATATCAAAATTCCCAGAATATGGAAAACTATCAAAAAAGAAAATAGATGAACTACAATCAGGTGCAAGAATTCAAATCGATGAGGAAAAAAAAGATCCATTGGATTTTGCAGTATGGAAATTTTCAGATGTAAAACCTGTATGGGATAGCCCATGGGGTAAAGGAAGGCCAGGGTGGCACATAGAATGCTCAGCTATGAGTATAAAGTATCTTGGAGAAAATTTTGAGATTCATGGAGGTGGACGAGATCTAATTTTTCCTCATCATGAAAATGAGATTGCACAATCAGAATCATGTACAGGAGTGCAATTTGCAAAAATTTGGATGCATGTAGGAATGGTAACAATTCAAGGAGAGAAAATGTCAAAATCAGCAGGAAACACAAAATCAATAAAATATGTTTTAGAGAATTGGGGCTCAAATATTATCAGATTATTTTGTTTATCAGGACATTATTCCAAAGTAATAGATTATTCTGAAGAGATGTTAAAAGAAAATATCACAAAATGGAGACAAGTTGAGACATGTTATTATGAATTAATTCACGCATGTGGGAAAAATCATGAAGGGGTAAATGCGATTATCAAAAAAATAGGTACAGAATTTGATGATTCTCTAGAAAATAATTTTAACACACACTTGGCATTATTGGCATTTTTCCAACTAGTAAAAGAAACAAACAGATTAGCAGCTGCTGAAAAACTGGGAATTGAAGATTCATTAATTATCAAAAAAGAATTTGAAAGAATGTTATTTGTTTTAGGGTTAAGTATTCCAGAAATGACCGAAGATAAAAAACAAGAAATAGATGATTTGATTTCAAATAGAGAAAAACTGAGAATTGAAAAACAATTTGATGATGCAGATAAAATTCGAGACAAGCTTAATGAAATGAATATTGAATTAATTGATCACAAAGAAAAAACAATCTGGATGAAAAAAGAAAATATTAAATCTGAAAATTAATTAGGGTACACTAATTAATTTACTGCCTAAAAAAATTAGGTGTGTCTAATTAGTTGTATCTAATTTTCATGGAGTTTAATAGAATCAAAATTAAATAGAAGACATGAATGTATGGAATAAATTTTGGAATTGGTATGAAAGTAAAATACTAGGAAGTATTGTCATCATTGCAATTATTCAGTTTATCCAAGTACCACATATGATATGGAATGCAGATATTATGTTAGAAGCAGGAATTATATCACGAGTACATCCAGTAATTGATTGGTTTTTGTACGGTGTTGACTTGATTGAAATAATTTCAATTATCAATGTTGGAATGATTATGTTTAGTTTAATTAAAAAAAGACATACTGCAAAAAAACTTGCAGTAAAAACTATCTAATCTTTTGCACCCCAAATAACTCGTTGTGGGAACGGAATTTCAATTCCTGCCTTGTCTAATGCACGTTTAATTGTAGTAAGAAGAATTGGTTGAACTTGACTCCAATCATCTCTAGGATGCCAAACCAACACAAGGATATTCACACTAGAATCACCTAATTTATCCACTCTAAATTCAGGTTCTGGAACACGAAGTACAAATGGCATTGTCACTAGAATTTCGTTTTTAATCATCAAAATTGCATTTTCGATGTCGTCTTTATATGAAATTCCCACCATAGCCTCTGCACGTCTTACAGTTGAAACAGTGAGTGAACGGATATTTGATGTGAAAAATTTCTCATTTGGAATTCTAATTACAGTTCCATCAAATTTTCTAATCTTACTGGAAAATGTTCCAATATCTAAAAGAGTTCCAGAAATCCCCATATCAGGAAGTTGTATTGTATCACCATGTTTTGCAGGTTTCTCTACAATTAGAAAAACACCAGAAATTAAATTAGATACGACTGATTGTGTTGCAAATCCAATCACCACTGCAAATATTCCACCTGCAACCATTATTCCAGATAAATCGATTCCTTGACTTGAGGTAAAACCTAAAAATGAAATTATTATAATTCCAAAATAAATTAATTTGCTAAGATTTTGTGCAGTATCTTTTGGTAATGTTGGGGCATAATATTTATGAAATAATAATTTTGCAATTTTTGCAAGTATTACACCTCCAACCATAATTATTCCACCAATTAGTAATGAGAGTGCAGTTAGTTCACCAACAATTTGCATTTCAGATAAACTCTGAAGAAATTCCAAAGACATTATTCTAATCCCATCGTTATACTAGTATTTGCAGTGTTGTCTTCCCAAGTGGGAGATTTAATCCAATTAATATCAACTAGTACAGTTTTTACATCAGCAATATTTACAACTGCTCGTTTTTTCATAGTTATTTTGATTCCGTCAATTATTGTTTTAGAATCTTCATAATATAGAGAGTTATCAGTAATAGGAAAAATTACTTTACTTACAGTTTGGCCTGAGGGTAAAGTGTTTTCTATAACAATTTTCATTACACCTTCAACATAAGGAATAGAATCATCATAATCAGTAGCTAAAGATACTTGTGCATATTTACACAAAGTTCCAGAATCAGGAGGTCCATACAAGCCAAATCTAGAGTTCATAGGATTACAAGTTACCCAATCAAGTGGATCATGAGCAGAATCATGAATTAAGAAAATACCAATTTCAATAGGGCAATGAACAAAAACACTTGCAGCTGAATTTTCACTCAAATAGATCTCTTTATCAAATTTTAAAAAAATGTTATCAGTTCTTTTTGCAGGATGATTAAGGGGTCGAATAGGAGCCAATTCAATTTTAATGTTATTGGATTTCACTGGAATTATTTTTTCAGTTATTTCACCTTCAGAATTTTCTCGAAAATATGAAAAAGTGTTATCACTTGTTCGTTGAAGTTTAATCGTAGTATTAGGAAGAAATAATTCTAAAGAATCATTAACATCATATACACCATAATTTGAAAAATTAATTTCAGAATTGGAACTCATTGTGTCATTATTTTAATTTAAAATCT
>JAPYTM010000035.1 GCA_029941825.1 Candidatus Nitrosopumilus sp. | reverse complement strand
TTGTATATGAGGGACGAAATCTAAAGGGATGGCCTGTTAAAACAATTGTTAGGGGAGAGATAATTGCTGATGACTTTGAAGTAATTGGTAAACTTGGTTATGGAAAACTAGTTAAACGAAAAATTAATTGAATTTCAAAACAATTCCTTAGAATTTTTATATGTTAATATTTAATTTTTTACGATTACTTTTTATGATTTAAATTCAAATTATTATTAGTGTATTTTAAATTTATTTTCATTCTTGTAATTATTCTTAGTTTTTCTATTAATCCTGTCTTTTTTGAAAATTCTTTTGCACAACAAAAAACATCTCCACATCATCAATGGAAACAATTTACAGATCTTGATAATATAATCTGTAAGGAGGGGCATTTATTATTACAAAAAAATAATGGAAATCCTTCATGTGTAACCCCGTCTACTTATTTGAAATTAATTGATAGAGGATATGGTGTATATGATTCATCAATAATGAGTAAACGTCCTGAAATGATGAATCAATTAATGGAAAATATGGCATCAAATGATAAACTAATGTATCATTGGCATAAGATGTTACAAAAAAATCCATCAATGATGATTCGAACACTTGATGATTTAGTTTCTCAAAATAAAGATAATCCTGAATTATTGAAAAACATGTTGGCCCCAATGACTAGCGATCCTAAATTACGTGAAAAAATGATTGAAACTATGAAAAATCACCCTCAAATGGAACATTCTCTAAAACAGAATACCATCTGGATGGATTCAGTTCATCATAAAATTATTGATTTTGGTATGGATCAAGGAATGCATAACTCTGAATGTGTTTGGTGTCCTGACTATCAAATGAATTCTAATCATGTATATTCTGAAGAATTTACAAATCCAGATAGAATGATGGATTTAATTCATCATATATGGATGAATCATGAAATGACTCAAGATATGCATATGATGATGATGAAAAACACTTCTCATATGGCACAAATGTCTGAGCATATGATGGAACCTATGCTTAATGCAATAATGAATGATGAAATTCTTCGTCAACAAATGATTGATTTAATGTTAGAACATTCTGATTTTATGAATACAATACGACATAACAATCCTTCAAAATAGTATTATTTTTAAAAAAAAAATATATGAAATCATTTAGAAAATATCTGAACTGTTTTAATGGTAAAAAATATAAATTATATTGATCAAAAATGCAAATTGATAAAAAATATCAGTCTTTACTCAATGACCTAATTAATTTTTTAAAAAATATGAAATTTTTAACTGATAATAATGTAGAATCTGCATTTAGAAATTTTCCAAGACATGAATTTGTTCTATCATCTGAATTAGATAGTGCGTATTACAATGAACCTCTCCCAATTATGAAAAATCAAACCATTTCTCAACCTGGTGTTGTATCAAGAATGAGTGAATGGCTAGATGTTAAGGATGGACAAAATATTCTTGAAATTGGTACTGGTTCTGGTTGGCAGACTGCAATTCTTTCTTGTTTGGTGGGAACTGGAATTGTACATTCTATTGAAATTCATCCGAAATTAGAAAAATTTGCAAGAAAAAATTTAGAGAAATTTTGTTTAGATAATGTTAATGTCATTTTAGGTGATGGTAGCATGGGATATCCTAAAGCATCCCCTTATGATAGAATAATTATTACTGCCGCATGTACCGAGATTCCTTTGCCTTTACTTGATCAATTATCTGATGATGGGCTCATAATTGCACCTGTAGGAGACACATCACAATCATTAGTTTTACTAAAAAAGACTTCAAAAGGAATTATTGAAATTAAAAATGAATCAAACTATGTTTTTGTTCCCTTATTGGGAAAGTTTGGAAAGAAAAATTGAATTGATGAATTTTAAAGAATATCAAATTTACCACCAGTCTTAGCTCTGTAAATCACATCAGGTTTTCTAAGAAAAATTCCAGATTCTAAAACTCCTGTCGTCTGTTTAATTTTTTGAGTAAGGACTTTTGGGTTTTTTATTGTTCCAAAATCACAATCTAAAATAATATTACCATTTTCTGTAAAGAATGGATAACCTCTATCCAGTGAACGTAATTGTGCTTTCCCTCCTAATTTTTTGATAGACTTTGTTACTGAATTTCTAGCTAATGGGTGAATTTCTATTGGAACTGTTATTGTAAAATTTTTCACAAATTTTGTTTTATCTGCCATAATTATAATTTTTTTTGCAAGACTAAACAAAATATTTTCTTGTAACAGGGCTCCTCCTCCTCCTTTTATCACAAATTTTTGAGAATCAATTTGATCTGCACCATCAAATACAATATCAATGTAATCTACTTGATCAGCTTCTATTAGTGGTATACCTGCTTTTTCTGCAATTAATTTTATTTGTAATGATGTTGGAATTCCTTTAATGTTGTATTTTTTTAGTTTGATTAATTTTCCAAGTGATTTTACCAGTGTGGTGGATGCTCTTCCACTACCTAATCCAACCACATGGCCATCTTTAACAAATTTTAATGCATTACTTGATAATGCCGAGATGGCATCATCGTAAGACAATTACTCTACCTCTGCTTGATCAAGCTTTGATAGAACTTTCATGATATCACCTTTGATTTTATCTAAATCATCTGTGTCATCATCAAAATCATCATCCAGTGTTATTGGTTTTAATTTTTGTTCAGGCTCTGGAAGTGCCTTGTGTTCTGTAATTTTTGCAACTTCTTTGTTAATATTATGTCTAATCTCTATTGTTGGTTCAGGTTTTGAAATTACTGAGTGAATAATTTCCATCTTATCTTCAACTTTTAGTTTTGGTTGAATAATTTCTTGAACAATTTCATCTTTTGGTTTAATTAATTCAGTTTGAATTATTTTTGGTTGTGGCATTGGTTTTACCATTTGCTCTTTTTCAAATAGTGGGAATTTTGGTTCTGTTTTTGAAATGTTAGTCAATGTAGTTAATTCAAATGATTGTCTTGATTTAGTTGGAGGAATTATAATTGGTTCAATCTTTGTTTCTTTTCTTTTTTCAAAGTTGAATGTATCTGTAAATGATTTTGAAATATTTTGTTTTGTTTCATGTTTCTTTACTTCATCCTCTTTAATTTCTGACGTTTTAATTTTAACATTTGACATTTTTGATGATAATTCATACAATCTATCATCTAACTTTGATAATTTTTGATCCATTAAAGCAATCAAACCATCACCTACTGGACCTAAATCTGGATGTTTGCTTGCTTGTTCTAGTTTTTCTAGTTTAGCTAAAACAATTCCTAGTTGATGTTGGTATTTTAGTAATAGTTTATCTTTTTGAATTTTAGAAAATTCAGATTCTGTTTGATATAATCTTGAAATTGTTTTAGTAAGAATATCTTTTTCTATTTTTAATGTACTAACTTGACTTTTAATATGTGAACTGGCACCCATACTAAGTAATTGATTTTTGTCTCTTGGCATTTTTCGAACGGCAGCAGCTGTAGCAATACCTGCTAACGAACTAAGAATTAGAACAATTTCTTGCATCTATGTATACCATTTAATCCAGGAATACTTTCTGCGTTTAGCCTCTGGAAATCCACAACTTGCACATTGGTGGTGACGTTTGTGAAGTGAGTTTTTACCACATCGTCTACATCTAATGTGTACTTTCTTCTTTGTAAAACCACCCATTGAAGTTGTGCCTTTTACCATCTCAAATCCCCTATTTTTGTGGTGGTGGGGGAGAAATCATAACTACATTATCCCCTCTTACTACGATACTTCCAAGACTTATAGAATTGCCTTCAGCAGGAATTTCCTCTGAAGACTCAAGTAGTAGATTCATGTGTTGATCAAAACCTAGTAAATTACCTCTAATGGTTTTGTTACCTTTGAGTTTTATCAATACAACTTGATTGATACTCTCATCCAATACTTTTACTGCCATATCAACGGACATCTATATCACTCATTGACTCTGATGTTGAGGGATTATATTAAAATTTCATTGGTGTAACTATGAAATATGCTCAGTGAGGCAAGTTTGACACTTTTTTCCCAGATTTTTGACGATTTCAGCTAAAATTACCTGTCCATCCTTCTTTGTAGCTTGTGTAGGATCCCCCCAAATTCCATTTTTGGTGGCTTTGGGAAATGATTGGTTGGCTAGTTTTCCAAGTTTTTTGATTTCTTGCTTTGTCATTCCATCTATGATTAACCCCTTTTTAGCAAATCTCATTTTGACATTTTTTGAAATTGCTAACATTAGTGATGTTTCAACAAATCCTGCATGATCAAACTCTCTTTCCATGAAATGCCAATAAGACAGAGGATACACTTTGAGTTTATTTTTTGAGATTTTTTTAAGTTTTACATCTATGTTTTTGATTGGTTTTAAATTTCCGTGATGCCCATTAATAATAAAAATTGTCTTGATATTATTTTTTAAAAGTGATAAACACAAATCATTTAGAATTGTACGTAAAGTTGATTCTTTGATACTCAAATTAAAAAATGGTGCATGCTCAAATGAAACTCCAAAAGTAATTGTTGGAAGTAACAAATACCCTTTCTTTTCAGAAATCTTTTTTGCAATGACAGTTACAATGTCAGTATCTGTTGAAATAGGTAAATGTGGACCATGTTGTTCAATTGAACCCACTGGAATTACTGCTATTTGATTTTTCTTTTTAATTAATTTTCTTAGATTTGGATCAAATTGTACCTTGATATCTGTCATTTGATTCACTTTGATTTGATGTGAACCTTTCTCCAACGAACATCAAGTTTATTTTCTAAATGCATCTTCATTGCTTTCACTAATGTATTAGCTTCCAATATTTGTCCTTTTCTTTTAATTTTTTCTAAAGTATCATCTGGATCAACATTAAAAGAGTCTTGTAATATGATAGGTCCTTGATCCAAATTTTCTGTAACATAATGAGAAGTTACACCAACTATCTTTGTACCTCTTTCATAAGCTTGTGCATATGCTAATGCTCCTGGAAATGCTGGTAACAATGATGGATGAATATTAATAATTCTATTTGGATATCTCCAAACAAAGTTGGGGCTAAGAATTCTCATGTATCTTGCCAATGATATTAAATCTATTTCATATTTTTTACATATTTCAATAATTTTGTCTTCAGCCTTTTGTTGATTTTTTTCATCTACTAAAACAAATGGAATCTTTGCTTTTTTTGCTAATGATTCTAGTGTTTTTTCTGTACCAATAACTACTGTCATTTTTCCCTTGAGTGTTTTTACATTTGCAATGATTGTTTCTAGACAAAGTGGTTCTTTGGTTACAAAAATTGCAATATTTTTTTGTGAATTTGTTTCATGATGTGTGCTTACATCCATCTTTTCTTTTTTAGCTAAATTTTGTATTTCTACATCAAATCCTTTCACATCCACAGTTTTTGAAAAAGACACTTCAAGATACATTCCAAAAAGACCTTTGATTACATTCTGATTTACTTTTTCAATATTTCCACCTTTTGAAAAGGCAAAGTTTGTAAATGCAGCTACAATTCCTTCCCTGTCCTTACCTACTACTGTAATTCCTACTACTGTCTTTTTCATGACTTTGTTTGATGAGTGTTTTCTCATTATTAATCATTCATAGAAATCAAAATGATGCGGGAGGTGGGATTCGAACCCACGAACTCCTAAGAGATAGGGTCCTAAGCCCTACGCCTTTGACCAGGCTGGGCGACTCCCGCAACGAATTTGCCATTAAACACAAATTTATCTATTATTGAACAATATCATGGCAAAATTTTTTGGAACCAATGGAATTCGTGGAATATTTTCTGAAGATTTTACTTTAGAATTTGTTCATGATATGACTTTAGCTATTGGAACTTATTTTGAAAAAGGACCTGTGTTAATTGGTTTTGATGGACGAGATTCTAGTCCGGTAATTTGTAAAATTGTAAGTTCTGCTTTAAATTCAATAGGAATTGACTGCAATATTGCAGGAATTGTTCCAACACCATGTCTTGAATTTGCAGTAAAGACTTTGGGATATTCTGGAGGAATAATGATCACTGCTTCTCATAATCCTCCTCAGTATAATGGAATCAAACCTGCTGCAAAAGATGGAGTTGAAATTTCACGAGAAGATGAATTAATCATTGAAAATATTTATCTACAAAAAAGTTGGATAAAAAATTCTAAAATTTGGGGAATTACTGGAAAAGAAGAACGAACAATTGAGACATATCTTAAAGGAATTATTTCACAAGTTGATTCTAAACTAATAAAATCAAAAAATTTTAAAGTTGTTTTGGATTTGGGAAATGGTGCGCAAGCAGTATCTGCACCTGATTTTTGTAAAATAATGCAATGTGAAACATTTTTGATTAATCAAAATATTGATGGACGTTTTCCAGGACGTGGATCCGAACCAACACCACAAAATCTTTCAGAACTTTCAAGATCTGTTATTGAAAATAACGCTGATGTGGGAATTGCGTTTGATGGAGATGGTGATAGAAGTATTTTTTGTGATAACAAAGGTATTATTTTAACTGGTGATAAATCTGCACTAGTATTAATTAAGCATATTCTAAAGAAAAATCCAAACTCTTTGATTGTTACTTGTTTGAATTCTGGTTCTAACATTGAAATTATATCTGAAAAATTTAATTCAAAAGTTATTCGTACAAAAGTTGGAAGTGTTGAGGTTTCAAGAAAAATGGTTTCAATTGATGCTTTGATAGGATTTGAGGAAAATGGTGGATTCATGTATGGAAAACATAATCAAGTAAGAGATGGCTGTATGACCTTGGCATTAATGCTTGATCTTTTAGCAACTTCAGAAACCTTATCTGAAGAGATTGAAAATTTACCTTCTTCTTTTACCACTAAGGACAAGGTTTCATGTTCTGCTGAAAAAGTTTCAAAACTAATCTCTTCATTAACAGAAGAATTTCCAAGTTCTGATACAACTGATGGTATCAAAATTACAATTGATTCTAAAAATTGGGTTATGATAAGACCTAGTGGAACAGAACCAATTGTAAGAATTTATGCAGAATCTGAAAGTCAAGAGAAATTAGATATTTTGATGTCTGAATATCTGACAAAAGTTAAGTCAATTATTTCCAGATAACACTTTTAATACCAAACGATTCGTTTTAGAGAATGGAGAATGAACCCCTAGGGTGACGAAGTATGGGAAAACCATATTATGTTAAATTTGAGACGCCAGAAGACCTCGTAAGTCCAATCTTAGAGGCTGTTAGAGTTGCATCTACCAGCGGTAAAGTCAAGAAAGGAACTAACGAAGCAACCAAGGCAATTGAACGTGGTACTAGTAAACTAATTGTTATTGCTGAAGATGTTGAACCTCCAGAGGTTGTTGCACATCTTCCAATTCTATGTGAAGAACAAGGTGCAGCATTTGTATTTGTTCCAAGTAAACAAGAATTAGGTAAATCTTTGGGTATTGATATTACATCGGCTGCTGCAGCAATTTTGGATGCTGGTGATGCACAACACATTGTAGACCAAGTTGTATCATCAATTGCTAAAATTAAAGGCGGTAAGACTGATCAATGAGTGCTACAACTGACGAAGTAGTTCATTCTGAAATTATTCAAATTGTTGGACGAACTGGTATTGCTGGTGAAGTAATTCAAGTTAGAGTTAAAGTTCTTACTGGAAAGGATAAGGGAAGAATTCTTACCCGAAATGTAAAAGGTTCTGTTAGATTAGGAGAAATTTTAATGCTAAGAGAAACAGAGAGAGAAGCAAAGAAGATCAAATAGGTGATTAGATGAGTCTTTTAGTTAAACCCTGTAATTTCTGTGCCCGACCTGTTGCAAAAGGTTCTGGTACTATGTTTGCTAAAAATGATGGAACTATACTCTGGTTCTGTTCTTCTAAATGTAAAAAAAATGCACTAGTGCTTAAACGTGATCCAAGAAAATTAAAGTGGACCAAAAAACACGTTAAAGGTGGAATTAAAAGAAATTAGAATTGGCTGAACACACACTATTCATTGTAAAGCCGGATGCAGTATCTAGAAATCTAGTTGGTGATGTTATTTCAAGATTTGAAAGAAAAGGATTCAAACTTTTAAAATTAAAGATGTTTACATTTTCTCAAGAACAAGCAGAGAAATTCTATAATGTCCACAAAGACAAGCCTTTTTTTGGAGAACTGACATCATTTATCACATCAGGACCTGTTGTTGCAGCAATTATTGATGGAAACAATGCAATTGCTACTACAAGAATAATGATTGGTGCAACAAAATCATTTGAAGCAGTACCTGGTTCGATTAGAGGGGACTTTGGATTGGGATTTAGTGAAAATATTATTCATGCATCAGATTCACAAGAAAGCTTTGATCACGAATCGAGGGTAGCATTTGAGTGATCTGATTTGCAAATTCGTCAGCCCATAGTGGCAGTTCTTGGTCACGTAGACTCTGGAAAAACATCCCTATTAGATAGAATTCGTGGAACCGGTGTACAAGGTAGAGAAGCAGGTGGAATTACTCAACATATTGGTGCAAGTTTTCTTCCATCTGATACTATCAAAGAAATGTGTGGTCCACTATACAAAAAATTAGAACAATCAGAACACAAAGTTCCTGGACTTTTAGTTATTGATACCCCTGGACACGAAGTATTTACCAATCTTCGTTCTAGAGGTGGTTCAGCTGCTGATATTGCAATATTGGTAGTTGATGTTAATCGTGGATTTCAACCACAAACAAATGAAAGTTTAAAAATTTTACA
>JAPYTM010000034.1 GCA_029941825.1 Candidatus Nitrosopumilus sp. | reverse complement strand
TCATCATCTTTTTCTCTAATGTAAAATGGTTTTAATTTCATTGGCCAGTCAGTCAAAAAGAAAAATCCTGGATGATTATTTCCAATAATTCTAAGATGTGCATCCATTAAATCATCTCCAAATTCCACTTTTTCACCCTCTTTTTGTAATTCTTCTACACATTGACTGTATGTGATTCTTTCAAATGGTGATGATGGAATTTCTATAGTGTGTTCAATAAGATCTTGCTCTTTTTTACAATTCTCTGATACAAATTTGTAAACTTCAACTACTAAATATTCTAAAACATCCATGACATCATTATAATCCATAAATGCTGCTTCAATATCGATACTAGTAAATTCAGTAAGGTGTCTACCTGTATGGGAATTTTCTGCTCTGTAAAAATTTGAAATCTCAAAAACTCTTTCTAATCCAATTGTCATTTGTTCTTTGTATAGTTGTGGGCTTTGTGCAAGATATGCTGTTTCTCCAAAATAATCTAATGAAAAAAGATCCGCCCCACCTTCACTTGCACTCCCAATGATTTTTGGAGTGGTAATTTCTATGAATTTTTTTTCTGATAATATTTTACGTAATGCTTGTAATACATGATGTCTTAATTTAAAAATTGAAGCTGTTTTTTGATTTCTCATATCTAATGCACGATGATTCAATCTTGTATCGATATTACTTTCTAACCTACCAATAGGATCCACTGGCAATGGGTGGATTGCTTTTCCTAAAATTTCTATTTCATCAGCTTTTACTTCAAAAGCAAAATCTCTCGCTTTAGTCTCTTGCACTATTCCTTTTACACTTACAACACTTTGGCGATTAATTTCCCCTAAATTTTCATTTAATTCCCCTTTTACAATTATTTGTGAAATTCCTGACACATCGCGTAAAGTGATGAACGTCATTTTCCCTAATTTTCGAAGATCTTCAATCCAACCACCTAGCACTACTTGTTTTCCAATTAATTCAGATGTCAGTTCTGCGATATCATGAGTTTTTACAAAAACCATACTATTTCACTGCCTTTTATTCTCAAATTCTATCTCAATGTCAAGGTTTCGGGCATTTTTAACAATCTGTATCACTTTTTTAGTATCTATGGGGAATCTTTGTGTCCATTTACCTGATACTACAGCTCTTGTTTTTTGAACCCCTCCTGGTGCCCAAACTGAGTTAATTGATAAAATTTTAGTTGGAAAAAACAGGTCTTCAATGAATCTATTGTCTGTTTCATCTGCCTCAACTAGCCAAATTTTCCCTTTGAATTGTTCTTGAAGTAATCTGTACATGGTACGGCTTTGCCTAATCATCATGATGTCCTTTTTTGCAAGTGATAGTACAAAATTCCCTTCAAATTCTTTACAAGAATATAATGTAAAATTCTTAACTTCATTATTTGATTTTGCGATATTTGCAAGAATAATTGATGCATCTACATCTGCTTGTGTGAGTATTCCGGACTCCACTTTTCTTTCACATTTGGGACAAAGAACATTATTTTTTGCATCAAAATAACAGATTGGTAGTTTCATTTGAATCAACTTTTATCGTTCTGATAATGTTGTTTATATCCCTAGTGTAAGATAAAAATTCTAGTTTGATTCTAGAATCAATATGACATTTCTAATTGTTAATGGTTTATCCTCTAGATATACTTCATCAAAAGGACATGTTTATGCAGTTGATGATGTAGATTTTGAATTAGATTCTGGAACTTCAATAGGAATTGCAGGTGAGAGTGCATGTGGAAAGAGTACATTGGGATTATCAATTATGCGAATGCTTTCTGGTGGTGCAACTACTGGTAAAATATTTTTTAAAGGTACTTCCCTTTTAGATATATCTGAATCTGATTTTAATGAACAATACAGGTGGAAACAAATCTCTATGATTTTTCAAGGTGCATTAAATGCATTAGATCCTGTTTTTACTATTAATGAACAATTCCTTGAAATTTTAAAACAACATAATTTTCATGGAGACTCTAAACAAATAATTTTAGATGCTCTTATTTCTGTTAGTTTGAATAAACTTATTTTGAAAAAATATCCTCATGAACTAAGTGGTGGTATGAAACAAAGAGTAATAATTGCTATGGCATTAATTTTGAAACCAACCTTTGTAATAGCTGATGAACCTACTACTGCACTTGATGTTCTTATTCAATCCCAAATTGTGAATCTACTAAAAACTCTGAAAAAAACCGGTATGTCTTTAATGTTAATCACGCACGATTTGGCAGTTTTATCTGAAATTGCAGATAAAATTGGAATTATGTATGCTGGACAAATGGTAGAATTTGGTTCTTCTGAAGAAATTTATAAAAACCCAAAACATCCTTACACTCAAGGACTTTTAGAATCTATTCCAACTCTGAAAGGAAATCCGCCAAAATACATTAAAGGAATTCCTCCAAGTTTACTTGATGCACCAACAGAATGTAGGTTTATTGATCGATGTCCACAAGCATTTGAAAAATGTAAGCAACTTCCCCCTAAATTTAAAACAAAAACTGGATATGTTAGATGTTGGCTTTATGAAGATGAAAAATAATTTAATTTTGAATTGAGATACAGTTTATACATATTTTTGAATAACTTTCTTTAAATCTAATTTTGCCTTTTCTTTGATTTTATTTTGTAAATTTTTTATAACTAATATTTTCTAAAAGTAGTGTAACCCATTAATTACCAAATATAATTTATCTTTTCATATTTTCATGATAATATTTTGGACATAATTTATTCTTGCATTTTATTTTTATGTTCTAAAATATGTTTTAGACCCTCAGTCATACTTAATGAATCTAAATCAATCCCACAATAAACATACTTCAATATCTAAGAATGTTTTTTAACAATTGGTAAACACGAGTCAATAACTCTTAACATTTCTGATCTGATCACTTTTTTATCAATAGATACCCACACTCGTGATTTTTTAATTGCAAAAGAAATGGTTTGAACTTTCTTTCTTTCTTCCCAAACAAATTCAACTTCTCCTAGATTTTTATCAAAAAACCCTTCCAGATCTGTTTTCATAGCAATATGTGAAAATTGGAAATGTGTGTTCTTTTCATTTAACAGTGGAACCAAATCTACCCTTCTTTTGTAGGCTAATAACTCACCCCTATCACCAATTACCCCCACAAATCTGATAAATGGGCTTATGCTGGATATGGAATTACAAATATGTTCAAAATCTTTTTTTGTCATCTAATTGTGTTGTAAAAAGATGATATTTTAATGATATTGTTCTGTAATGATCAAAAAAAATGATATATTTCCCAAAATTTACCTGATATTTTAAATTCATTTTGATATTTTAATTATGTTTCAATTACACATTCACAATATTTTGTCTGTTGAAATTTGATTTAATCACACTACTAATTACTTGTGTTATTTTATTACAATATTTCTTAAAATAAAGTTCCTAATCCCGTTACTACAATAACAGTCTTAACTATTTTACCTGATACCATGAAGATTAAGAATCTACTGAACTTCATTTTCTTTACACCTGCAGAAATTAAAATTAAATCCCCTATTACTGGAATCCAAGAAGCAAAAAATATTGCACTCCATCCAAATTTATCCAGTAATTTATCATGTTTCTTTTTGTGTTCACCCTCTTTTTCATTTTTCATTTTCTTGAATTTATTGAATAATTTTTTTCCACCAAATCCAATAAAATAATTTAACAGCCCTCCAATTATAGATCCTACAACTAATACAATTACTACCAAAATAATATTTTCACCACCTATCAATAAGGCTGATGTAAGAATTTCAGTTGGTAATGGTAATGCCGTAGCTGACAATAACGAGTTAAGGAATAAACCAATTATGCCATATTCTTGAAATGTATTATTAGCTAGAATTTCTTGGGCCTGTTGATAATACTCCATAAATAATTCATAACTCATAATAGATTTAACCCCATTTTGAATAAATCAATATATTATAGTTTTTGAGATATCTTATTTTCATTTGTTTTCTATCTAATTCACAATTATTTTATCTCTTCTTTGAGAATTTTTTTAAGTTTTAATATTAAATAACATAAATATGTATAACCTGGAATTACTAAATCTTGACTCTAAATATTTGGAATTGTTTAATATTTTTAATCTTCAAAAGCGGCAGTTTTCATTAAATAGCACCTAAAAATAGTCTGATTTATGGAATTTGGTGATATCTTTCCATTTGCTCCTGATGATGGATATCTTATTTTAGCTCTAGTTAATTTCTTTGGTTCTCTTATTCCTTTTGTTCCATTACCTGGATTTTTGTTACTTGCTACAATGTCTGTTGGCAATCAATATGATTTACATGTTTTAGCATTATTATCTGCCATTACTGCTACTGTTGCAAAACAAATTATCTTTTTTGTAAGCTTTGGCGGAAGAAAAATTATGAACGAAAAAACTAGAAAAAGGATGCGTCCATTTGAGAGACTAGTTAAAAGATATGGTGCAGCTGCTGCATTTGTTGCTGCGGCAACTCCTATGCCTGATGATATAATTTTTATTCCATTAGGACTCGCAAAGTATAATCCAAAAAGATTTTTTATTGCAACGCTTACTGGTAAAATAGTTCTTAGTTATATCATAGTTTTTATTTCACATTATGTTGGATTGTCTTTCATAGAACCTTTTTTGGAAAATGTTGATGACACCACTCCTGTTTATATTGGAATTTTTATTTTTGCAGCAATAATGACTGCAATCATTGTTTTACTTTTAAAATTAGATTGGCAACGAATCATGGCAAAATTTGCCCCTTGGACTTTGGATGAAAATAACAAAGATGATAAAAATTAAATTTTTATTTTAAAATTCCATAATTTATCAGTTGATTCTTTAATTCCAATTCTAGGATTTACAAAAATTTCTTTAGATTTTTTTATTCCATCACCAATGAATAATTTTGAATTTTTTGTTAAATCTATTCCGTACTGTTTTTTTGTTATCTCTAATGCTTGAGTCAATTTTGCAGGTCCATTTGTAAGATTTTTTAAATTTTTAATTTTTCTATTTTTTTGCATTATCTTCACTCCTTCTTCAGGCTCAATTGCACGAATAAGAACTGCACCTGCTTTGATTTTAGGGTGTTTTGCTACTACATTAAAGCAATAATGCATCCCATATGTAAAATAAACATAAGCCATTCCAACATCTCCAAACATTACTTTGTTTCTTTCAGTTATTTTTCTAAATGCGTGACTTGCCGAGTCATCTTTATGACTATAAGCCTCAGTTTCTGTGATAATTCCAGTCATCTTTTGTCCCCCTATCTTTCTTACAATTCTTTTTCCAAGAAGATTTTTTGCAACAGTAACTGTATCTTGAAAATAAAATTCTCTAGGAAGTATATTCAATGTCTACTGTGATATCTTTACTATTTTTTAATTCTCTGATTAAACTAAATAATTTTACAATATCTTCTTTCAAAACACTGACTAATTTTTGATTGTATATTGTAGCTGCTGGATGAATTGTAATAAAATATAATATATTATTTTTTCGTGCTATCTTTCCTCTAAATTTTGTAATTTCAGATCCTCCTAAAATTGAATTGAATACCGTATTTCCTAAAATACAAATTATTTTTGGTTTGATTATGGAAATTTCCTCTTTAAGATATTCTTGACATGTATTTCTTTCGATATTGCTTGGAACTCTATTATTTGGAGGTCTACATTTTACAATATTTGTGATGTATATTTCATCTCTTGAAACCCCTGCTTCTTCTAGTGCAACTGTAAGTTTTTTTCCTGCAATTCCAATAAAAGGTTCACCGTTTTTATCTTCATTTTTTCCAGGTGCTTCTCCTACAAAGATTACATCTGATTGAAAATTTCCTTTACCTGGAACTGAATTGGTTCTTGTTTTAGAAAGATCACACTTTGTACATTTTATGACATTTTGTTTTACTATCTCTAATTTTTTCCCCATTTTTAATTTACACTCTTTACTGTTGCAACTCCCCGTATTGTTGGTCCACCATTACCCATTATCATTGATTGCATAGGGTCACCTTTGCCACAGTTAGTTATTGGCCTTACTGTAAAATCATTCCCACATGCATCAATTGATTTAAAAAATTCTGGGGCTGTGCCAATTACAATTACATCTCTTAACAAATCTGTAACTTCACCATTCTCAATTTTTTGTGCATATTGACAAGAAATACTCCAATTGTATCGTCTCATATCAATTGATGGAATTTTCATATTTGAGACTAGATATCCATTTTTTACTTCTTTAATCATTTCATCTACCTTCCAATCTCCATTTCCAATACATGTGCATGCCATACGAATTAATGGCATGAATCTGTAGTTTGTCGCTCTCATATTTCCAGTGGGCTGTGCGTTGAACATTTTTGCAGTTTCTCTATTTTGCATATGGTTCATCAAAATACCCTTTTCCACAAGTGTAGTTTTTTTAGTCTCAACTCCTTCATCATCAAAATAATACCATCCTAAACTTTCTTTGATAGTTGGATCATCAAATACATTTAGATTTTCTGATCCAATTTGTTCTCCAATTTTTCCTTTCCACCATGCACCTCCGGCCCAAGCCATTTCTTTTCCTAAAACTCTGTCTGCTTCAGATGGGTGACCAAGTATTTCATGTGTAAGTAGTGATACAAAGTCTGGATTCATTATGATTGTTGATTTTTCTTCTTTCACATGTTTTGCATCAATTAGTTGTGATGCCTTTAAAGAAATCTCATGTGAACTTTGTTGAATTTTATTTTTATTTACAATTTGTTCCATACCTCCTCTTCCTCCTTCTGTGATGTTAACTGACTGTGTAATTCCTGATTCATGAGCAGTAGCTGTCATATCCATTATAACATCTGTAAAATTTTGTATTATTTCTGAGCCTTCACTGTTCACAAAATATTTTGAATTGACAATATATTGTGGTGTTGTAATTGATTTAATGATTCTTGGAGTATCTAAAATAATTTTATTGCATTCATATCCTATTTTTATTAATTCTTCTAATTCTGGTTTTTTTAAAACTGGATATTCTATCTTAACTTTATTGACAGAATTTGGATGCAGATTGATTTTGTTTTTTTTATTTTTTGTATAGTGAATAGAATTTTTTAGAGCATTGTTTATTTCATTTTTTATCTTCTCAAAAGAATTTGGATCTGTGACTGAAAAAAAACTCCATACTCCTTTTTTAATCACTCTAACCCCAATTCCTTTATTATCATTTGTTCTAACATATTCTATTTCCCCATTTTCTATTAGGACTGTTTTTCTTTCTTGTTGTTCTGCTCTACTATCACAATATTGCGCCCCGTTATTCATGGCATATTTTACTGCTTTATCTGCTAGATCTTGTAATTCAAAGTCCATGATTTGTACAGTTATTGCTGATTCGTAAATCTTCTTTATTCTTAATGATTTGAAATTGCAGGCATAGTAAAGTAATACTCATCTTCAAAATCATAGTCTATTGTACCTTTTTTACGTAAAAATTCAAAATACTCTGTACAATTTTTGTAAAATTCCCTATTTCTTACTTGTTCCATATTTTATTTTTCTTAATCTACATTTTTTTAGGAGAGTGAGCGATTTTAGTTCTACAAGTTTGTTTTCTTTAAGCCAAATTTTGAATAGATTTTGTCTGCTTAGATGTCTTTTAAAATTATGAGTGAAAAAGTAGAGCCCGATTTTCAAAACCATTTGATTTTAATGCTGTTTTAAAAGCAATTACTGATATTTTAGAAAAGTAATTTAGGCCATACACTTAATCCATCATTGAATAAGATTTGTCAAAAATTGTAGCTGATACTAGTGTTATAATTAACGGCCAATTAATTAATCAAATTGAATCCGGATCTATTCGAAACTTGGAAATAATTATTCCGCAAGCAGTTTTAGATGAATTACAGTCCCAAGCTTCTAGTAAAAAAGAACAAGGGTTTATCGGATTAGAAAAAATCCAAAAATTACAAGAATTATCTGGTAGTTTTGGACTGAACATAGTTCTAAAGGGATCCCACCTTTCCTCTGATGATATCAAACTTGCCAAAAGTGGAAGAATAGATGCACTCATTGCTGATATGGCTAAACAAAACGATGCAATTCTTTACACTTCTGATAATGTACAACATTTAGTAGCACAAGCTGAAGGTATTGAATCCGTATTTTTAAAATATGTTGTAAAAGATGAATCATTAGAATTTTTAAAATTTTTTGATGCTGACACCATGAGTGTACATCTTAAGGAAAATCAACATCCCTTAGCAAAAAAGGGAAAACCTGGTACTTTTTCATTAACTAAACTTAGTGATGATGTTCTTTCGCGTGACTATTTGGAGACCATTTCATCTCAAATCATATCTACATCAAATATCTCTGATTCCAGTACCGTTGAGATTTCAAAGGCTGGAGCAACTGTGATTCAGCACGGTGATTATCGTATAGCCATCACTTATCCTCCATTTTCAGATTCTTTTGAAATAACAATAGTTCATCCAATTGTAAAATTATCTCTAGATGATTATGATGCCTCTGAAGAATTAATGAAACGTTTTTCTGACAGGGCTGAAGGTATTGTGATTTCAGGTGCTCCTGGTTCTGGAAAAAGTACACTTGCATCAGGTCTGGCAAATTTTTATCAAAATAAAGGAAAAATTGTTAAAACATTTGAATCTCCACGTGACTTACAAGTTGATCCTGGAATTACTCAATATGGAAAATTAGATGG
>JAPYTM010000033.1 GCA_029941825.1 Candidatus Nitrosopumilus sp. | reverse complement strand
ATTTGAACGATTTTGATTCTATTTGAACAATTCTACTAATATGAGATTGAGACATTAATAATCCCATTAATTCATTATATTATTAGAATTAACAAGCAAAAAATTTGATCTACTAAAAATATTATCATAATTCATAGAAATTAATACTATTGGGGTGAATAGAGAATATCATGCCAGTATTTTGTAAGCAATGTGATGATCGACGGTTACCTATTTTTCAATACTCTGAAAAAATCACATTATGGCTTTGTGAAAAATGTGAAAACTTTGTTGATCCAAATGATATAATCATTCGTGAATTAACAGAATCTGAAAAAGATGGAATTAGCGCTAAACTTGAGAAATTTAGTAATGACACTATGTCCATACCGCCAGAAAAATTGAGCAGAAGAAAAGGCGTGAATTAATGCTTCAATAACCTACATTAAACCAAATTTTTTATTCAAAATTAATGGTAAAGTCTGTAAATTTTGTTGTTTTAGGAAAACAAGATATTGCATCTGACTTTGGAAAAAAGGGAACTGAAACTGACTTGACTCTTTATGATAGAAAAGAGTCTGACATTATCAAAACGTGGGTTACACCAAGTGGGTTCCCTGATAAAATACAACCATTATTTCAAGCAATCAATTTGGCAGAATATGTTATATTTCATGTGGATAAACTAGACAAATTTACTGGTGAGCAAATTATTGCACTTGATTCTCTAAAAAAAGAAAAAGGAATTTTATCTCATACATTTGATGTTGATGAATCTAAATTAGATATGATGATCAAAGGAACTGTAGTTGAAAAATATATCAAAGTTGATCAAGATAAAATCAAAGAAGAAATGAATAAACTTGAACCAATATCTTCTGAAGGTAAATCTGAAATGGTGATTGATCATTGTTTTGATGTTAAAGGGGTTGGAACTGTAATTTTGGGTAAAGTAATTGTTGGAAAAATAAAACAATATGATAATCTTAAACTATACCCTGCTGGAATCGACGTACTCATAAAATCAATTCAAATGCATGATGATCCCATGACAGAGTCCATTTCTCCTGCAAGAGTGGGACTTGCAGTTAAAGGTGTGAAACATGATGAAGTTGGACGTGGTGATGTAATTTCTGAAGATGAGGTTGTAGATGTTAAAACAGAACTTGAACTTGATTTTCAAAAAAGTCCATTCTACAAAAGTGATATTGCAGAAAACCAAGGATGTCTTGTAAATATTGGCTTACAAATAAAATCTGCAAAATTCACATCTGTTTCTCCATTAAAACTAATTTTTGAAAAACCAATTGTATGCAAAAAAGGACAAATTGTCGTAATCTTAAAACCTGAATCTAAAACTATTCGAATTCTTGGAAGTGGAATAATTCAGTAGACTAGTCTGATAAAATTCCATGGAACCAATACGTGCTTGCCCCATTTGTCCAAACTGTGGCTCAAAAAGATTTGTTAGATTACCTGGAGATGTAGTCACTGTAAAATGCCGTTCTTGTGATAAGATAATTAAAATCTAAATTTCATAGTTAATATTTGCAATATCTGTGATAATACTATGGCAAAAACATGGAAAGATAACGATATCTCACTTGATCCAATTAAAGATCAAATTATTGCTGTAATTGGCTATGGAATTCAAGGTGATGCACAAGCAAACAACATGAAAGACTCTGGTCTGAATGTTGTGATTGGTCTTAAAGAAGGCGGTAATAGCTGGAAAAAGGCAGAATCTGATGGTCACAAAGTAATGTCAGTTGCAGATGCAACTAAACATGCAGATATTATTCACATATTGATTCCAGATATGGTTCAAGGTCAAGTGTATAAAGATGAAATCAGACCAAATCTTTCTGAAGGAAAAGCATTGTCATTTTCTCATGCAGCTGCAATCTATTGGAAATGGATTGAAGCACCAAACAATGTTGATCTAATTATGATTGCACCCAAAGGACCTGGTTCAAAAGTTCGAGAAACATATCTTGACAATTTTGGAACTCCCTCAATTATTGCAGTTGAACAAGACTTTACAGGAAAGGCTTGGGATAGAACATTAGGAATTGCAAAAGCAATTGGAAGTGCAAGAGCTGGATTAATCAAAACTACTTTCAAAGAAGAGGTAGAAACTGATTGGTTTGGTGAACAAGCTGACCTTTGCGGTGGTGCAGCTTCTATGGTTACAAATGCGTTTGAAACTCTAGTTGAAGCAGGCTATCAACCCGAAATTGCATACTTTGAAGTTTTACATGAACTCAAACTCATTGTAGATATGATTCAGAAATATGGAATTAATGGAATGTGGAGACGTGTAAGTGAAACTGCTAGATATGGTGGTTTAACTCGTGGACCAATGGTGATGGATTCTGCAAGTAAAGAGAACATGAAAAAAGTTCTTACAATGATTCAAGATGGTACATTCAACAAAGAGTGGATTTCTGAATATCAGAAAAATGGTAAAGACTCGTTTGACAAATACATGAAACAATACGACGAACACCAAATTGAAAAAGTTGGTAAAGAAATGCGTAAAATGATGTGGCCTGATTCTACAGAATAATTTTTTTTCTTATATTTTTCTTAATTTAGATACACCTGTATTGATATGTTCAATAATGGTGGACAATGTTGTGCCTGGGCCATATACATGGTCTACTCCTGATTTTATCAAATCTTTGTGGTCAATATCTGGAATGACTCCACCTCCGACAATTAGAACATCGTTGATTCCTTTCTTTTTTATTGCTTTTACTACTCTTGGAAAAAGTGTCCCATGTGCACCATTAAGTAAACTCATTGCAATTGCATCCACATCCTCATCTTCTGCAATTTGTGCTATTCTTTCTGGTGTTGCAAAAAGTCCTGAATAAATTACTTCCATCCCTGCATCTCTAAATGCTCTACAAAGAATTAATGCCCCTCTATCATGACCGTCTAATCCTAGTTTGGCTACTAGAATTTTGATACTTCGTGATGCTGCTTTTTGCTTCATAATTTTGATCTACACTAATACATTTTAAAAGATTTATTTAATTTTCTAATTTTAATAGAAAATCTACTTAAAGCGTATCAAAATCATCAAAATTGTGAATACTGCTCCGATAAATTATCAATTAACGTTTGAACCTGATTTGAAAAAATTCACATTTTCTGGAACTGAAATTATTGCTGTCTCATGCAAAAAACCCACTAATCTAATAACAATACATTGTGCGGAATTGAAAATAAAATCATGTATTGTAATGTCAGGCAAAGACATTATCACATCCACTTTAAAAATTAA
Source organism: Candidatus Nitrosopumilus sp. (assembly GCA_029941825.1). GTDB lineage: Archaea > Thermoproteota > Nitrososphaeria > Nitrososphaerales > Nitrosopumilaceae > Nitrosopumilus. The sequence continues at coordinate 5,524 of JAPYTM010000033.1, read as the reverse complement.
TGAAAAAAAAGAAGAACTATCCATCAAATTATCCAAAAAAATTAAAGGTACTGCAACAATTAGTCTAGAATTTCAAGGAATTCTAAATGACAGATTATTGGGATTTTATCGTAGTCAATACAAACAAGGAGGCAAAACAAAATATCTTGCCACCACTCAATTTGAAGCAGCTGATGCACGACGTGCATTTCCTTGCTGGGATGAACCTGAAGCAAAAGCTACTTTTGAGATTTCAATAATTGCTGATAACAAATTTACTGCAATTTCAAACATGCCTGTAAAATCCAAGAAAAAACTTGATGGCAAAACTCTTTACAAATTTGGAAAAACACCAGTTGTTTCAACATATTTGATTTATCTTGGAGTTGGTGAATTTGAATACCTTACTGGAAAAGTTGGTAAAGTGCAAATTAGAGTTGTAACCACAAAGGGGCATAAATCTAAAGGAAAATTCTCACTAGAATTAGGAAAAAAACTTCTCACATCTTATGAAAAATATTTTGGAATAAGATACCCATTACCTAAACTTGATTTGATTGCAATTCCTGATTTTGCAGCAGGAGCTATGGAGAATTGGGGGGCAATTACTTTCAGAGAAACTATTTTACTTTATGATCCTAAAACCTCATCGACTAGAACTAAACAATTCATTGCTGAAGTAATTTCCCATGAGATTGCACATATGTGGTTTGGAAATCTAGTTACAATGAAATGGTGGAATGACTTGTGGTTGAATGAAAGTTTTGCTACATTCATGGCCACAAAATTTGTTGATAAATTTTATCCTGAATGGGATATGTGGAATCAGTTTGTTGAGGATGCAATGAATGTCGCAATGAGTCTTGATTCTCTAAAAACCACTCATCCAATAGATGTTAAAGTAAATTCAACATCTGAAATTCGAGAAATCTTTGATGCAATATCTTATGATAAAGGTGGATGTGTGTTGCGAATGCTTGAACATTATGTCGGGGAGCCTAATTTTCAAAAGGGTCTCAAAAAATACCTCTCTGATTTTAAATACAAAAACGCTGAAGGCCAGGATTTATGGAATGCAATTGGCAAGGCATCAAACATGCCTGTCTCATCTATGGTAAATTCATGGTTAAGACAACCTGGATTTCCATTAATTGAGATAACTCAAGATGGCAATAATTTGAAACTAAAACAAAAAAGATACTTGCTTGAACATGATAAAAAATTCAGTAAGGGTTTGTGGTCTATTCCTGTTTCTCTTGGGTTAGAAAATGAAATTTCAAAAAAACTATTTACAAAAAAATCCATGTCTGTAAAATTACCAAAAAATACTATTGGATTTGTTGCAAATTATGGGCGAAAGGGATTTTATCGTGTAAAATACGATGAGGGAATTTTACTTGATTTGAAAATGCTAGTTGATGAAAAACGTCTTCCTGCAATTGATAGGTGGGCAATTCAAAATGATTTGTTCTCTCTCTGTGTTTCAGGTGATGAATCAGTTAGAAATTATCTTGATTTTACTGATGCATATTATGCTGAAGATAGTTATCTTGCATTAGTTAATGTGGCACATAACTTGGCTTCACTGTATTTCCGTGCATTTGATGAAACATTTGTAGAAGAAATACGTGGATACACAATAAACTATTTTAGAAAAATTCTGTTTAATTTGGGATGGGAGCCTAAAAAATCTGATAAACATACTGACGCACTACTTCGTGCATTTACAATTTCTGTATTGGGAAAAATGAATGATGATGATGTAACTGATGAGGCTCTAAAACGATATTCAAAATTCTTAAAATCCCCTAATTCACTATCTCCTGATTTAGTAGAGCCAATTTGTTCTATTGCTGCATGGAATGGAGATGCAAAAACTCATTTACAATTAACAAAATTATATAAAAATGCAAAAACTATGGAGGAAAAACTCCGTTTCTTAAGTGCCATGTGTGGGTTCAAAAACACTAAACTTCTTAAAAAAACACTTGATTATTCACAAACATCTGATGTTCGTTCTCAAAATATGCAATTACCCATAATGAAAGTTGCTGCAAATCCTTATGGTGATAAAATTTTATGGGCATGGCTAAAGAAAAACTGGAAAAATCTAAACAGAAAAGTTGGGCATGGTAATCCTTTGTTTAATCGAATTGTATCTAGCATTTCATCTATTGCTGATGATTCAATGGAAAAAGAAATTAAAGAATTCTTCAAAAACAACCCTACTCCTGGAACTGAACGTACACAAACTCAAACACTTGAAAGAATTCGAATAAAATCAAAATTCCTAAGAAATATGAGAAAAGAATTTAAAAATGGCTAAAAAACTTGGACCTCCAATTGTTCTTGGATTAGTTACTGTATTGGCAATACTATTTCTTACAGGTAATGGAACTGATGATAAAGATATTCTTCGTCAAACATTTCAGATAGATGCAGTATACTATGATTCAGGACATGTTGAAATTTCTTTTCTTGACAAATCTGAAAAAACCACTCTAGTTGTTATGGAAATTCTTGGAATGGATGAATCTTTTCAAAAAACATTTTCTAATTCAAAATTTATTGAAATTGTCCCATTCCCAAATTTGCCAAAATATGGTTGGGCAATTCATCCAATAGTTTTAGAAATCGATCATCCTGAATTAGGCCACATTCAACTCAAAACAGAAATTCATTTTCTTGACGAGTCAACACCTAATGTAATTTATTCAAGACCTTAAACCAAACACAAGATTTTATTGCAGCAATAAATCATTATTGTGTATTGGATTTACTTGCTGATCTAAAAAAAGGTAAACGTGGAGCAATTGCAAAAACAATTACAATAATTGAAAATGATCAAAAAGAAGCAAAAAAAATCTTAAAGAAAATTTTCAAAAAAACTGGAAACTCAATTATTATTGGAATTACTGGACCTGCAGGAGCTGGCAAAAGTTCTTTGATCAACAAAACTGTAATTGCTATGAAGAAATTAGGTACAAAACCTGCTGTCTTGGCAATTGATCCTACTAGTCATGTTACTGGTGGTGCAATCCTAGGTGATAGAGTTAGAATGAGTGAATCTACTGATTCTGGAACATATATCCGAAGTATTGCATCACGTGGTGCAACTGGTGCTATATCACGTTCATTAAGGAATAGTATTAGAATTTTAGAATATTCCGGATTTAATCCAATAATTATTGAAAGCGTTGGGGCAGGACAAACAGAAGTTGAAATTTCAAATATTGCTGATATTACAGTTGTTGTGTTTAACCCAAATACTGGAGATAGCATTCAAACAATCAAAGCTGGATTAACTGAAATTGGAGATATCTATATTGTAAACAAAAGTGATCTTAGTGGATCAAATCAGTTGTTTGATGCAGTACTTGATTTTATTGGAGATTCAAAACTAAATCCCGTGGTTTTAAAGACTTCTGTAAAAAAGAATTCTGGTATTTCAGAATTTGCAAAAATACTAAAAGATTTAATGAATTCTAAAAAGAAATTCAAGAAAGAAAAAGATTCAGAACGATTAGAATCTGAATTAAAGGATATTGTTTTAAATAACATTAAAGAAAAGATTGATGACATGCTAGTTTCTGATAAAACATTTTCAAAATATCTTAAAAAATTACAAACAAAAGATATTGACCCACTTGAAGCTGGAGACAAAATTACAAAATCATTACTAAAGTGATAATATGGTGGCAAAAAAATCAAAATCAAAAGAACCTGAAAAAAAGATTTTCACTGATTCTAATTTTGAAGTAAAACGTATCTACCAAAAATCATCTAAAAAGAAATCTGTTGAGGATTCTGGAAAATACCCATACACTAGAGGAATTCATCCTGGAATGTATCGTAGTAGATTTTGGACTATGCGCCAGTATTCTGGATTTGGGGATGCAAAATTAACTAATGAGCGATTCAAATTCATGCTTGACAAAGGTCAAACTGGTCTCTCTATGGCATTTGACTTGCCAACACAAATTGGATATGATTCTGATTCGCCACAAGCTGAAGGTGAGGTAGGAAAAGTTGGCGTATCTATTACATCCATAAAAGATATGATGACTGCATTTGATGGTATTCCTTTAGGCAAGGTCAGTTCATCAATGACAATTAATTCATCAGCATCAACTCTACTTGCATATTATATTGCAGTTGGTGAATCACAAGGATTCAAAAGTCATGAACTTCGTGGAACAACTCAAAATGATATTTTAAAAGAATACATTGCAAGAAACACCTACATCTATCCCCCTGAACCTTCAATGCGATTAATTGGGGATATGATAGAGTATTGTGCAGAAAAAGTTCCTTCATGGTACCCTGTATCAATTTCTGGTTATCATATGAGAGAAGCTGGTTGTACTGCCACTCAAGAAGTTGCATTCACTTTAGCTAATGCTATTGCATACATTCAAACTTGTTTAGATAAGGGATTAAAAATTGATGAGTTTGCACCTCGTTTGTCATTTTTCTTTTGTTGTACTATAGAATTCTTTGAAGAAGTTGCAAAGTTTAGAGTTGCAAGAAAAGTCTATGCTAAAATTCTCAAAGACATGTTTCATGCAAAAAACCCTCGTTCAATACAATTAAAATTCCATACTCAAACTAGTGGTGAATCATTAACTGCTCAACAACCTGATAACAATATTATTCGTGTTGCAATTCAAACAATGGCTGCAGTAATGGGTGGCACACAATCACTTCACACAAATTCTAGAGATGAAGCACTAGCCTTACCAACACAAGAATCTGCAAAAATTGCTTTACGAACACAGCAAATTGTAGCAAATGAAAGTGGAATTACAAAGACTGCTGATCCAATGGGTGGCTCACACTATTTAGAAGAATTATGTGATCAAATTGAGGCTGATGTTTGGAAATATCTTAAAAAAATTCAAAAAATGGGTGGTTCTGTTAAAGCAATTGAACAAGGATTCTTTCAATCCGAAATCAGACAGAATGCTTATCGTTTAAAGAAAGAAGCAGATTCAGGTGAACGAATTATTGTTGGTGTGAACAAGTATGAAGAAGATGAAGTTCAACCTGACTTACTTCGTGTGGATGGTAGAATTGAAATTCAACAAAATAAAGCAATAAAGAAATTACGAAGTTCTCGTAATGGTAAAAAATTAGAAAACGCACTTTCTGCCATGAAGAGTGCAGCTGATACTGAAGAGAATCTTATGCCTTACATAATTACTGCAGCAAAAGCATTTGCTACTACTGGTGAAATAAGTAACACATTCAGAGAAGTGTTTGGTGAGTATCGTCCAAAAGAGGTCTTTTAGATGAAAATTGATCATATTGCAATTGCAGTAAACGATGTAGAAGAATCAGCCAAAACCTATCAACAAGCATTAGGTGTAGATAATGTAGAATTTGAAACAGTAGAATCTGAAGGTGTAAAAATAGCAATTATTCATTTAGAGAATTGTAGAATTGAATTAATGCAACCCACAAATGATGCCAGTCCAATTAAAAAATTTCTAGATAAAAAAGGTCAAGGATTACATCACATGGCTTTAGAAACTGAAAATATTGA